>CALXAZ010000085.1 GCA_944386395.1 uncultured Clostridia bacterium | reverse complement strand
GCAGAAAATTGAGGTAATCAGGTATTTGCAAAAAAGTTTTTGTGGCATCAAGTTGCTCGGGGCAATCTCTTTTCATGGCTGCAAGCTGGTATATAGTGTTAAATGTCAGCTTCTGTATACCAGTGCGTGAGTACAGCTCTTCTTCCGATACGCGCTCGTATACGAGCTTATCGGCACCAAAAGTACGGCTATCACGATATCCGACAGTGTCTCCTATAAGCCTGTCCTGGTTATCCAGAAGCGCAAAGTCTACTCCCCATGTGTCTATTGCCGCAGTTTCAGGAATCTTTCCAGTGCTGCCGCATTTTTCAAGCCCGCAAACAATCTCCTCAAAGAGCCGTCTAGTATCCCAACAGAGGTGCCCATTCCGGCTTATAAGGCCGTTTTCAAATCTGTATATTTCTTCGGTCATGAATTTGCCATCTTCGATCCATCCAAGAATATGCCTTCCGCTCGAGGCCCCGATGTCTATTGCAAGATGATATCTGTGCATGTTTTCTCCTTTCTTTTGGTTGTCAGTCAAGTTGTTCTATTTTGATTATATCCCCTGTATCCATAAAAAGTAAGGACGTGATTTGAAAAAAATCACGTCCTTATTTTACTGGTTTTCTCTTAATTTCACGGTACTCGTGAGGGGTTACCCCAAACCGCTGCTTAAACTCGCGGTAAAAGTAACTGGTGTTACTATAGCCCACAGCCGTTATTATGTCAGTTACGGGTATCCGGCTGTTTTCAAGCAGCTCCGCCGCCTTACCCATACGCTTTTCTACTAGAAGATCCTTATATGTCCTGCCTGTGACCTGCTTTATCACTCGGCTTAGATATGAAATAGATACGCTCTGAGCCTCAGCTAGCTCCTGAAGACTTTCTTCCTTGTAATTTTCCTCTATCTGACGAAGGGCCGCTATCACAAGCCCATTATACTGCACGGAAAACTCCTGCTCTATGAGGTCAGTGTAGTTTAGAAGCTGGAGCATGAGAAGTCCCATTGTATTTTGATTTATCTTACGATTGTTGGGCTGCCTTGTAATGATATTGTAGATCATATTTTCTACCAGATTCTGCACAGGCAGTACGTCCGCAACCCTGAAATGCAGATGGCTTATATCCTCGCTTCCCTTTCTCAATGCGCTGAGTATAAACTGCCCCAGGATATTATTAGACCCTATCATCTCAAATGCAACATCCATAAATTCAGGAAGCACTACAAAATTTATGCCAATATCGTCCTCCTCCGCTCGATCTATCGAATGGTACGCAGATTGGTTCATAAATAATAGTTCTCCCTTTTTCAGCACCAGTCTGTTTCCATCTATGGTGTGTACAGTCTGTCCGCTGCACATATATAATATTTCAACATAATTATGCTTGTGCATCGGGAAATCAACAAACCTTGTATGTGTCCTTATATCTATGAGCTTTCCGTGCTCAAGCATTTTTTTGCTATCTATTGTAAAATCTCGGGACTGTGTGTACCTGTCCTTTTGCACCCCACTCCCTTGCTCAAGTATTGTCCGCTCCTCATCTGTTATAACCTTAAGCCTATCCAACAAATCCCTGTTCATTTTTCCCCCTTTGTCTATGGCTACGCTCCGAATATCTGCTTTTTCAGTCTCTTCCCCGTAGGAGTTGCCGCTATCCCTCCAAGCGCAGTTTCCTTCAGCTCCACAGGTAACCTGCGACCTACGGCATACATACTTTCGATCACTTCATCTGCGGGTATGACACTCGACTGTCCCGCAAGAGCCATATCAGCACTTATCACGGCATTTACAGCCTGACTTGCATTTCTATAACTGCAAGGGAGCTGCACAAGCCCTGCCACTGGATCGCACACAAGGCCCATGCAATTCATCAGTGCAATACCAACCGCATTTTCACACTGCTCAGGCGTCCCTCCGGCAAGGTATACGGCTGCTGCTGCTGCCATCGCTCCGGCTGCCCCACATTCTGCCTGACATCCTCCTTCGGCCCCACTGACCGTCGCGTTCTTTGTGATTATGGCTCCTATCCCTCCTGCCACAAGCAGTGAGTCAAGTATCTCTCCAAGTGTGCTCCCGAGTTTCTCCGACGTGGCATACATCACCGCAGGTATTATCCCGCAGGAGCCGGCAGTCGGCGCCGCGCATATCCTTCCCATACCTGCATTTATCTCACAGCTGGAAAGAGCCATTGCCATTATACTGTTTATATAACTTCCTGAAAGCGTGCTTCCCTTTTCATTATAACTGTTTTGTTTCTTGCTCTGACCGGATATAAGCGACCCCGTCATCTCCTGCGCTTCGTTCAGCGCACGCAAAGCGCTACTAACCATTATCTGCCAGCGCTGCTCAAGCCTTTCATATATCAGCCCTTCGCTGTTCCCGGTAAGCTCAATCTCGTCCTCAAGAACAATACGGTGCATAGACAGCCCTTTTTCCTCTGCCTCCGACACGAGACCCTTTAAATCCTTATACATAACTAAATCCTCAGCTTTCTATTATCCTGACGCTAATAATGTTTTCAATAGCTTGAATAGTCTCCGCAAGCTCAGGCGGCAAAAAGTCATCTGTCTCAATAACAGTAGTAGCTATGTTTCCCCTTTCCTCCCGAGTGAGCCTCATCACCCCTATATTTATCCCACAATCTAAGAGAGCCTTAGTTATCCTGTGAATTACCCCTTTTCTGTCAAATTGTCGTATCAAAAGAGTGGGCTGCTCGGCGCTTATATCGGTTTTTACCCCATCAATTCCTGTTATCAATATGCGCCCCCCGCCTATGCTGCTCCCAGCAATAACACTTTTGCTACCATCATCATGTAAAAAAGTCATCTCACAGCTGTTTTCGTGCACATCTCCGAGATCCTTTTCAAAAAACTCGTACTCAAGCCCTCTGCTTTCTGCCAACTCATATGCATTTTTTATCATTTCATTATCTTCGTCAAGCCCCATCGCTCCCGCAAGAAGCGCCCTGTCTGTTCCATGACCTACACCAGTCTTTGCAAAGCTTCCATGAAGTGCAAAAGTTACGCGATAAAACGGCTTTCCTGAGATAAGCGCTGCTATCCGCGCAAGCTTTACTGCCCCGGCTGTGTGACTGCTGCTTGGTCCCACCATAACCGGTCCTATAACATCAAATATGCTTATGTTCATATTTCTCTTCTCCTACAGCTTTTTATACCATTGTGGCACGACTGTTTCCATTCCATTATAGTACTCGAGCATCTTTTTAGCCTGATTTCTCATAATATTGATTTCTCCCTCGCCAAAGGGTATTGCCCAGTATATAGACGAAAGCTGGTTGCAGGCAATATACAGTGCCATCAGATGAAAAAATTCCTCCGGTGGACTTCCCTCAAAATATCCATCTATCTGACCAGAAGCGAAAGCAGGGCTACAATCCACGCACCACACTATCCTGTTAAATTCCTCCCATGGATCACCAAAGTCGAGACGATTAAAGTCAATTATTCCAAGTCTTTTCCTAGATATTACCATATTCCCGGTATGATAGTCACCGTGCTGAAAGAATTGCGGTCTGCCTCTTAAAAGATAACGGTTATTTTCTATAAATTTCAGTATTTTCTCCTCCTGAGGAAGCTGGAAACCGCACTTTTTATATTTTTCCAGCTTTCTATCTATCTTAAAGTTAAATTTTTTCTCCCATTCCACACCAGTTTCGGGTGCGGGCAGCTCGTGCATAGCCCGCAATATTTCCCCAGCTTTTAACCCATACCAGTATTGCTCGCGCGCTGTCATACTACCGAGCAGAGACTCCGCATCCTCTCCTTCCATCCAGCTTAACAGTTGATAGACCTCTCCGCTCTCTGTCTCTCCAAACTCTATTGCCTTTGGCAATTCGTCAAGCTGTAGCCTGCCAAGCTTTTTTATTTCTTCAAAATCGCGCTGCCTACGCTCCTTTTCTTCTATTGGAGATATACGCAACAAAAACCTTCTTCCATCGTAATCCTCCAGATAATACTTCCTATCATCAGACCATCCCTTAAAAATTTCCCGGCATATTAACCATCTTCTGCTATTTTTCATTTCTTCCTCCATCTGAAGCACTGATTAATGCCTATATTCAGATATAGTATAGCATAAAATTTATTACCCTTATCTGTATTTCAATATTTTTTATTTTTTACTGGAATATTTAAGCATCTAGTGCTATACTGTCAATGTCAGCAAGTTGTTATTTTTTTATTATCTTTAAGGAGGCAAAAATAATGGCAAACAGAATAATTCTCAATGAAACATCTTATTTTGGAGCAAATTCCATCTCGGTCATTGCTGATGAAGTCAGCAAGCGCGGCTTTAAAAAAGCCCTTGTTGTAACCGACAAGGATCTTGTGAAATTCGGTGTTGCAGGCAAGGTGACCGCTGTTCTCGAAAGCGCTACTATCCCATATGATATGTACGACGATGTTAAGGCAAACCCGACAATCGAAAATGTTCAAACTGGCGTTGCAGCATTCAAAGCTTCCGGTGCTGATTTTATTATTGCAATCGGCGGCGGCTCCGCTATGGATACCGCAAAAGCAATCGGCATCATCATAAATAATCCTGAACATGCCGATGTCCGCTCTCTCGAGGGAGCTGTAGACACCAAAAATCCTTCCATCCCGATCTTTGCTATTCCAACTACTGCTGGTACCGCCGCAGAGGTTACGATAAACTATGTTATCACAGATGTAGAGAAAAAGCGCAAATTTGTTTGCGTTGATCCTCACGACATTCCGGTATGTGCGATAATCGATTCTGATATGATGTCCTCTATGCCCGCCTCCCTCACGGCAGCCACAGGCATGGATGCTCTAACGCATGCGATAGAGGGATACATAACCAAGGGAGCCTGGGAAATGACCGATATGTTTGAACTAAAAGCAATAGAGATTATTTCTCGCTCTCTCCGCTCAGCTGTTAAAAACGAGCCGGCAGGACGCGAGGACATGGCTCTTGGTCAATACATAGCAGGTATGGGGTTCTCCAATGTAGGTCTGGGCTACGTCCACGCAATGGCGCATCCTCTTGGCGCTGTATATGATACTCCTCACGGTGTTGCAAACGCTATTCTGCTTCCCACAGTTATGGCATTTAATGCTGATGCTACAGGCGAAAAATACAGAGATATAGCGAAGGCTATGGGTGTTAAGGGTACAGAAAGCATGAGCGCCGAGGAATATCGCAAAGCAGCTGTTGATGCTGTAAAGCAGCTCTCTAAAGATGTCGGTATTCCGGCAACCCTTTCAGAGGTAGGCGTAAAGGAAGAAGACCTCGATTTTCTTGCCGATTCTGCTATGGCAGATGCCTGCGCTCCCGGAAATCCAAAGGATGTTACAAAGGAGCAGGTCATCGCAATGTACAGAAGTCTCTTGTAAAATATCAGTATATTATAAAACCGGGTGTTACACCCGGTTTTATTTTTTCCTGCGACCTTTTCTCGTCTCCTCTAACCTTCCTCGTATGTCTTTTAAAGCATCATTAAATTTCTTGGATACTGCATCAGGGTTATCCTTTATTAGGGAGCGTATGAATACATTCGTCTTTTCGAGTATCCGGGCGTTATCATCATGCAGCTTTTTCATTTTTTCATTAAGCATCGCAACATGCTCATTTCCCTGCGTTTGCTCCTTTAGCTGAGCCATCACCTTTTCGAGCTCACGCCTGATTTCTTCTACCCGGGCAAGCAGTCTGTTCATATCCACAGCCGCCTTTGCCGATGTTATTATATCCGCAAGCATCAAAGCCCCAATCACGGCATCTGCTGCTATCAGCACCCTTTCATCAACCGCAGTTACAAGCCTACTAACATAAATATGAAGCACATCTGTCAAAAAGAGAGACAAAAATCCCCAGAAAAGCGAGGAAATCAAACAAATTCTGCCCTGAAAATTAAATTTCCATCCTGTATAATCCCAATATCTTGTTTTAAATATGGTCTCCATTAAAATCGCGGTAACATATTCAAGTGCCGTTGTCCCGAGCATACCCATAAAATAAACAAGAGAAGGCCGCTCTTTAAACGGCAATGTGACAAAAAGTATCGTCAGCGCACCAAATCCGTATATCGGCAACATTGGTCCGCGCAAAAATCCCCTGTTGACAAACCTCCGCTCCTGGACAGAGACTATAAGTGATTCTATACACCAGCCCACAAAGCAATATACGAAGAAAAACATTATCCACTGCGGAAAAGTGATCTCTCTCATTTCATTTACATCTCCTGTAAACAAATTTCAGGAATATTGCATATTATATCAGCAAAAATATGACTATGCTGACATCTCTATTATAATACAGCTTATTTTTTTATCAATATTCCGGGGGGCTTTTACTCCTATCTTCTGCTTTTTCCATTGTTAAATATTTCTACCATCTATAAAAATACGCCGGCATTTTCTGTCGTCTCCACAGCTTGACAAATCAACGCTGATGGAATATCTTATTTATGGCGTTTTTCAGACGCAATATTTTAATCAGAGAGGTGAAAAGCATGGACGCAGGAAGTAGTTGCGGCACAAAGCCAAAAGGGCGATGGCGACATCTTTATATTTTCAGACCGCACGCAGATTCCTACTCTCCGTGCCTCAACATCCCCTGATATAAATTGGCTTGTGCCTTACTTCCTACCTAACCACTTTGTAACACAAGTTTAGGAGGAACCGACAATGAGCAACAAGGCACTTACAATGCTAAATGAAAAAAAATTCCCTGAGCTTATCCAGGCACTCAAAGACATGGAACCCGCAGACATCGCACTCATGCTCGATGAGCTGCCGGAGGAGCATCTTGCGCTGGTGTTCCGAATGTTACCCAAGGAGCTTGCTGCCGAGGTATTTGTCGAGATGGACGGCGATGACCAGGAGCTCTTGATACGCTCCTTTAGCGACAGAGAGCTGAAAGATGTTATCGAGGAGCTATATGTTGACGACGCCGTTGACATAATCGAAGAGATGCCTGCAAATGTTGTTACGCGCATATTGAAATATACAGACCCAGAAATGCGCAAAACTATAAATGAGCTCCTTAAATATCCGAAAGACAGCGCCGGCAGTATAATGACAACCGAGATGGTTGTCCTTAAAAAGAATATGACTGTCGAAGATGCATTTGTCCGCATACGCCTCACTGGCATAGACAAAGAAACAATATATACATGCTATATTACAGATGAAAACAGAAAGCTCACCGGAATAGTAACGGCAAAGACCCTCATGCTAACAGACCACAATGAGATACTTGAAAACATTATGGAAACAAACCCCATATCTGTCCAGACTATTGAGGATCAGGAAGCTGTGGCTCAAACATTCCGCAAATACGATTTTCTGGCTCTTCCCGTCGTTGACACTGAAAACCGTCTCGTTGGGATAATCACTGTAGACGATGTTATCGATGTTATAAACGAAGAAGCCACCGAAGATATCGAAATGATGGCGGCTATCACTCCCACAGATAAACCGTATATGCGCACCGGCGTCTTTGAAACCTGGAAAAAAAGAATACCATGGTTGCTTCTTCTCATGATATCTGCCACTTTTACAGGAAGTATCATAACATATTTTGAGGATGCCCTTGCCGCACAGGTAGTTTTAACAACGTTCATACCATTGCTTATGGATACCGGAGGAAATGCCGGCGGACAAGCCTCTGTAACAATAATCAGCGGTCTTGCTCTTGACGATC
>CALXAZ010000084.1 GCA_944386395.1 uncultured Clostridia bacterium | reverse complement strand
ATAATGGAGTTTTCCGGTAAAGAGCTGATAAAAGGAGAGCCAGATGCCTCTTCCTTCCCATCGGGCGGTCTGAGAGCCACCTTTGAAGCCCGCGGCTATACGGCGTGGGACCCGACATCATATGCCTTTATCAAGGAAAATACCCTTTGTATCCCAACGGCGTTTTATTCCTATGGGGGAGAGGCGCTCGACAAAAAGACCCCCCTGCTGCGTTCGATGGAAGCGCTGAACAAGCAGGCTGTGCGCATCCTCAGGCTGTTTGGCGATAATGTCGTAAAAAGAGTAGTAACAACTGTTGGACCTGAGCAGGAATATTTCCTTATTGACAAAAAGATGCATGACAAGCGCAAGGATCTGGTATATACCGGACGAACGCTTTTTGGAGCAAAGCCACCAAAGGGGCAAGAGCTTGAGGATCACTACTTTGGAACAATAAAGCCTCGCGTTCTTGCATATATGAAGGATCTGGATGAAGAACTGTGGAAGCTTGGAATTCTTGCAAAGACAGAGCACAATGAGGTCGCTCCTGCCCAGCATGAGCTTGCCCCGATCTACACAAACACGAATACCGCCACAGACCACAATCAGCTGACAATGGAATTGATGAAAAAGATTGCGGTGCGCCATGGTCTAGTATGCCTTTTACATGAAAAACCGTTTGCCGGGGTCAACGGCAGCGGGAAGCATAATAACTGGTCGATATCGACAGACAGTGGAGAAAATCTCCTCGATCCCGGCAAGGAGCCTTATAAGAATACGCGCTTTCTGATTTTCCTTGCAGCAGTTATCAGCGCAGTAGATAAGCATCAGGATCTGCTGCGGATATCCATATCAGGAGCGGGTAACGACCATCGACTGGGTGCCAATGAAGCTCCTCCAGCAATCGTTTCAATGTTTCTTGGGGAAGAACTGACGGGTATACTTGAAGCAATTAAAAACGGTACAGAGTATAGACCTCTTGAAAAAAGGGAGATGGATACAAGCGTTGAGGCTCTGCCAAACTTCACAAAGGATACCACCGACCGCAACCGCACCTCTCCATTTGCATTTACTGGAAATAAGTTTGAGTTCCGTATGCTGGGATCGACCATTTCAATCTCTGGACCGAATATTGTCCTCAACACTATCGTTGCTGAAGCGCTTGACTGCATTGCGGCAAGGCTTGAAAAGGTGGAGGACAAGGAGAGCGAGTGCCGAACAATCATAAAGGATATCATGGATAAGCATGGTAGGATAATATTCAACGGAAACAACTATACCGATCAGTGGGTCGAGGAGGCAGAAAAGCGTGGGCTTCTCAATCTGAAATCTACAGCTGATGCTCTCCCACACTTTACGGACAGCAAGAATATAGAGCTATTTACAAAATATAATATTTTCAGCGAAGCAGAAATACGTTCGCGCTGCGAGCTGCTGCTTGAAAATTATAGTAAGGTGCTGAATATAGAGGCTCTTACCATGATAGAGATGGTGAGAAAAGACATTCTTCCCGCAGTGCTTACATATGTAAAGGATGTGTCTGAAACTGCGGCAATGAAGAAATCTGTTTCGCCAGATATCGATTGCCATGTTGAGGAGAAGATAATAACAACGCTCAGCGCGCTGTGCGGTTGCCTGCTCGAGCGTCTGGAGGCTCTTGACGCAACGCTTATCGAGTGCAAAAATTATCCTGCGGCTGAGGAGAATGCCAAATACTATAGAAACTCTGTGTTCCCGGCAATGCAGGAGCTGAGAGCGGTGGCAGATGAGATAGAGACGCATGTGGGCGAAAAATACTGGCCGTATCCTACATATGGAGAGCTTCTTTTTGGCGTCTAATGCAGATAAAATTATCGGCGTAGATGTGTGTAAAGATACCCAGAGAACAGGGGATGTTTATGTGAAGGAAGAATGTGGAGTATTTGGAATATTTGACAGGGATGGTTTTGATACTGCGAAAATAGTGTATTATGCCCTGTATGCACTTCAACACCGCGGGCAGGAGAGCTGCGGAATAGCGATAAATGACCGCCAAAAGAAGCTTACTGAAACTCACAAGGCGCTTGGTCTTGTCAGCGATGTATTTTCTCCCGAGGAGCTTGAAAGGCTGCGTGGCGATATGGCAGTGGGACATGTCAGATATTCTACCACCGGAGGTAATACATATGTAAATGCACAGCCTCTCTCGATAAAGTATGCAAAGGGAACGATATCGATAGTTCATAACGGTAATATCTCTAATGCGGCAAAGCTTCGCTCGACGCTTGAAAATAGCGGTGCAATCTTTCAGTCGACAAGCGACACGGAGGTAGTTGCATTTATGCTTGCAAGGGAGAGGTTGAAGTGTAGCTCGATAGAGGAAGCGGTAAAACGTATCATACCGAAGCTTGAGGGTTCCTTTTCGATGATAGTGATGAGTCCTCAAAAGCTTATCGCGGTACGTGATCCATATGGGATACGACCAATGTGCATGGGCAAAAAGGGAAAAAGTATTGTGTTTTCCTCTGAGACGTGTGGACTTGACGCGGTGGGAGCCAACTGGGAGAGAGATGTCAAACCGGGAGAGATTATACTTGTCTCGGATGACGGCGTAAGCTGCGATGAGACCTACTGTGGGAAAAAGTCAGCTCTCTGCATATTCGAGCACATATATTTTGCAAGACCTGATAGCTATATAGATGGTCAGAGCGTATATGAAGCCCGGATGGAGGCTGGCAGGATCCTGGCAGAGGAGTATCCGGTGGATGCGGATATTGTTTTTGGGGTACCAGATAGCGGGATAGTTGCCGCGTCAGGATTCTCTGAGCGGAGCGGTATTCCCAAGGTGGATGGGCTTATCAAAAACAGGTATATCGGCAGGACATTTATCCAGCCAGAGCAGTCCCAGCGCGAGGAGAGCGTTCGGATAAAGCTGAACGTTCTTTCGCACAATGTTCAGGGGAAGCGCGTTGTTATGATAGATGATTCGATAGTCCGCGGGACCACAATAAGCAATATCGTTTCTCTTTTGAAGGGCGCGGGAGCGGCTGAGGTACACGTAAGGATAAGCTCTCCGGAATTTTTGTGGCCATGTTATTTTGGCACGGATATCCCAAGCAGGGATCAGCTCGTTAGCAACAGGTATTCGAATGTTGAGCTTTGCGAGAGGATAGGAGCGGATTCATTGCACTTTCTGCCGCTGGAACGGGTCAAAGAGATAGCAAAAAACTCGAAGGTGGGCTTTTGCGACGCATGTTTTTCAGGGAAGTATCCTTTTGAGGTTCCGCAGAGCGTTGACAAACTTGAATTTGAGCATTGAATCCACAGGTGTGGACACTAAAATAACAATATTTTGCCTGAAAGGCGCGGCAGAGGAGGTGCTGCCGCGTCTTTCGTTTGCCTGGGGAAATGGTTAAAGAACGGGTATTTGGAGAAAATATATAGTTTCTGAATAAAAAATATTTTTCTAACGTTAAAAATGTTTAATTGTTTTTCTGTCAAATTACTGTATAATTTTATTGTGTCCGCACTTTACTAAGGGTTAGACGGGCAGCAAAGGAGAAAGGTGAACGGAGGAGAGTATGGGCGGAATATTTGGCGTGGTTTCGGGTAAGGACTGCGTTTTTGACCTGTTTTTTGGGACGGATTACCATTCACATTTAGGGACTAGAAGGGGTGGTATGGCAGTATACGGTGAAAAGGGCTTTGACAGGGCTATCCACAATATTGAAAATTCGCCGTTTCGTACAAAGTTTGAGCGTGATGTCGAGGAGATGCACGGCTTTTATGGGATCGGATGTATTTCGGATAACGAACCGCAGCCGTTGATAGTCCGTTCGCATCTCGGGACATATGCGATAACCACCGTTGGGCGCATAAATAATGTAGATGAAATAGTTGAAAAGATGTACCATCGTGGTACCCCGCATTTTCTGGAAATGAGCGGCGGCAATATAAATCAGACAGAGCTTGTTGCTGTGATGATAAACAACAGAGACAGCATTGTTGAAGGGATAAGGTATGCCCAGGAGCTGATAGATGGCTCAATGACGATGCTGATTATGACACCGGAGGGAATATACGCCGCACGTGACCGCGTGGGGCGCACCCCGCTTGTGATAGGTCATAAGGAAGGTGCATACTGTGCTTCGTTTGAAAGCTTTGCCTACCTTAACCTTGGATATAGCGACTTTCGTGAGCTTGGTCCGGGGGAAATAGTTTTTATGACGCCCGAAGAAGTGAAAACTGTGTCACAGCCCGGAACTAAAATGAGGATATGCTCTTTCCTTTGGGTGTATTATGGGTATCCTACGTCGTCATATGAAGGAGTAAATGTGGAGCAGATGCGCTATAACTGCGGGGATCTGCTTGCTAGAAGGGATGATGTACGTCCAGATCTGGTAGCAGGAGTGCCTGATTCGGGGACAGCCCATGCTATAGGCTATGCAAACCGTTCTGGTATACCGTTTGCACGTCCCTTTATAAAATATACGCCGACATGGCCGCGTTCATTTATGCCCACGCACCAGTCACAGCGAAATCTTATAGCTAAGATGAAGCTGATACCTGTCGATGCGCTTATAAGAGGAAAGAGCCTGCTGCTGATAGATGATTCGATAGTGCGAGGAACACAGCTGCGGGAGACCACAGAGTTCCTATATCAGAGCGGAGCGCGTGAGGTTCATGTCCGTCCGGCGTGCCCGCCACTGCTATTTGGATGCAAGTATTTGAATTTCTCGAGATCAACCTCAGAAATGGAGCTGATAGCGCGGAGAATTATTGCCGAACGTGAAGGTGAAGACGTGCCGCAGGAGAAGCTTTACGACTATGCAAACCCGGATAGCAAAAACTATTGTGAGATGGTTGGAGCGATATGCAAACAGCAGAAATTTACGTCGCTGAAATATCACAGGCTTGACGATATGGTTGAGTCGATCGGGATAGAGCCGTGCAAGCTCTGTACGTATTGCTGGAGCGGAAAAGAGTAAAAGTCTGTTGGATTGTGATAGACTACGCGGGTCTGCAGTGACTCTCTTTAGAAAAGTTTTGTGGGTATAGAAGGTAGAATAGAGATATCTGCTGTGACGGTGAAAAGCTTGTCCAGCCCAGTTTCCAAAATGGGGAGGGCTGGATGTACGACCTGTCTAAAATGGCGTGCAGGATAACATGGAACGATCCAATTGAACAGTTCTGTAAAAGCATAAGGCGGGTCCATATCGGAAATTTTAAATGAAGAAAAATAAAAGCCGGGACCTCGTCCCGGCTTTTAGCCTACATAAGTTTTTCAATTTCTCCAATCCAGGCACTGACGGATGCGTCACTTGGCATTCTCCAATCGCCGCGGGGTGAGAGCGTTACAGAGCCAACCTTAGGACCGTCGGGCAGACATGAACGTTTGAATTGCTGAGAGAAAAATCTCCAGTAAAATGTTTTTAACCATTTCAATATAACTACCCGGTCATACGTCCCTTCAAAGGCGTACTCGGCAAGCCGGAGTATCTTTGCGGGGGAAAAACCCCAGCGAACAACATAATAGAGGAAAAAGTCGTGCAGTTCGTACGGTCCTACGAGATCTTCTGTTTTTTGGGATATGTCGCCATTCACTGCGGGAAGGAGCTCTGGGCTTACAGGAGTATCGAGTATATCATAGAGTACCTTTATAAGCTCTTCATCTCCGGATATATCCGCTTCATATTTCACCATATGACGGATAAGTGTTTTTGGAACCCCTGCGTTTACCCCATACATCGACATATGATCTCCATTATAAGTTGCCCAGCCAAGGGCAAGTTCACTGAGGTCACCGGTGCCAACGACAAGACCTCCCGTTTCATTGGCAATATCCATCAGCACCTGAGTCCGCTCGCGCGCCTGACAGTTTTCGTATGTAACGTCAAGTACGGAGGGATCATGACCTATATCAGAAAAATGTTTGAGCACAGCGTCGGTGATGTCTACCTGACGGAGGGTTACGCCCAGCCTGTCGCAGAGCTTTTCAGCGTTGCCCCTTGTGCGGCTTGTGGTGCCAAAGCATGGCATAGTCACGGCGATAATGTCAGTCCTTGGTCTTGCAAGCATGTCGATTGCCCGGACCATTACAAGAAGCGCCAGGCATGAGTCGAGCCCGCCGGAGATGCCAACAACTGCCTTTTTTGCTAATGAATGTTCAAGTCTCTTTTTCAGACCGAGAGACTGGATGGAGAAGATACATTCGCAGCGGCGTGCCCTGTCAGAGTCTGAAGAGGGGACGAAGGGGCGCATATCAACTGTGCGGGTAAGGTCGGTATCAAATGGCATCATATCAAAGGGAATTACTGTATAGCTATCGGTTCCCTGAACAGAATAGGTGGTAAGCTTTTTGCGCTCATTATCTAGACGGAACACATCAATTTCGGATATTGTAAGCCCGGTGGAAAACAGTTTGCTTTCGGCAAGGATACTTCCATTTTCTGCAATAAGGTCGTGTCCGGCAAAAACCATGTCGGTAGAAGATTCTCCTTCGCCTGCATCAGCATAAACATATCCACTTATAAGACGAGCGGATTGGCTGGAAACAAGGTTGCGACGGTAATCGTCCTTTCCAATTGTTTCATCGCTTGCGGATACGTTGGCAATGATTGTTGCCCCTGCTGCTGCGTGGCGGATAGAGGGCGGGAGAGGGACCCAAAGATCCTCGCATATCTCAATGGCAAGCTTAAACTCAGGAATGGTGGAACATTCAAAAATAATATCTGTGCCAAATGGGATGTGCTCGCCTCCGATCCGGATCTCGCATGTTGAGCTGGGAGCTGGAGCAAAATGGCGGTACTCGTAAAATTCGTTATAGTTTGGTATATTTGTTTTTGGGACTATGCCAAGTATCTTGCCCCTGAAAAGGACAGCAGCACAGTTATATAGCTTCCCGTTGTATGAAAGAGGAACGCCGACAACTATTACAGTGTTTGTCCCAGCTGATG
>CALXAZ010000083.1 GCA_944386395.1 uncultured Clostridia bacterium | reverse complement strand
GATCATCTGATATCTTCAAGGGCTCGGTTTGTTCATATGCAAATGAAATAAAGGTGAAAGTGTTGGGTGTACCGGCGGAGGATATTGAAAAATATGGAGCTGTAAGCGAACCGGTGGCGCGTGCGATGGCAGAAAATGTGAGAAAACTCATGGAGACAGACATCGGCGTTTCGATAACTGGAGTGGCAGGACCGGCGGAAAGCGAGGCTAAGCCTGTTGGGACAGCGTTTATAGGGGTTTCCTCAGAAAAGGGAACCAATGTGATAGGGGTAAATCTTGGCAGGGGAGACCGCGCAAAGGTCCGCACGGCTGCGGGACATCGTGCGCTTGAGACGGTGCGCCGTCACATCCTCGGAATAAAAGACTGACAGGAGGCAGCGCTTTTGTCTAAAGGAAAATTTGTTACAGCGGAAGAGACTGGATTCCAGCGCGAATGTATGGAGCGCGTCCGCGCAATGACACAGGGCGGCACTGCATTTGTTGACACTTACGGGTGCCAGCAGAACGAAGCTGATAGCGAGCGGATGCGTGGTATGCTTAGTGAGATGGGATACACTATTACAGATTCAAACCGTTCGGATGTAGTAGTGATAAACACGTGTGCAATACGTGAACATGCCGAGCAGAGAGTGCTCGGGAATATTGGTTATCTCACGCATACAAAGAGGGAAAACCCAAATCAGATAATTATAGTTGCGGGCTGCATGGCGGGTGAAAAGCATATACGTGAGCAGATAAAGAAAAGCTACCGTCAGGTAGATGCGCTGCTTGATACTACAACCTTCTGGCGGCTGCCCGAGACAATTTTAAATATTTTGGAGGGAAGGAACGGTGAGATACGGGCAGAGAGCGAACCTGACAGCCGTATAGCAGAAGGGATGCCTGTTTTAAGGCAGTTTAAGCATAAGGCTCAGGTTTCGATAATGTACGGGTGTAATAACTTTTGCTCTTACTGTATCGTGCCGTATGTGCGAGGAAGAGAGCGAAGCCGCCGTAGCACTGATATAATAGAAGAGGTTCGAGAGCTGGTAGCGGATGGCTGTAAGGATATCCAGCTTCTGGGACAGAATGTCAATTCCTATGGGCTGGATAGCGCGGAGGAGATGGACTTTGCGGACCTGCTGGGAGAGCTGGGAAAGCTGGAGGGGGATTTTCTGCTCCGGTTTATGACAAGCCATCCAAAGGACTGCACAAAGAAGCTTCTTGATACCATGGCTTCGTCGCCCCGTATTGCCAGGCATCTGCATCTGCCGGTGCAGTGTGGCTCGGACAGGATATTGCAGGCGATGAACCGCCGGTATACTGTGGCAAAATATCTGAGCCTGATAGATTATGCCAGAGAGAAAATGCCTGATATAGTGCTCACAAGCGATATAATCGTTGGTTTTCCGGGGGAAACGGAGGAGGATTTCAGGGGCACTCTTGAGCTGATAAAGAAAGTGGAGTTTGATTCGCTTTTCACCTTTATTTTTTCTCCGCGTGTTGGGACGCCAGCGGCAAGTATGCCTGACCCGGCGACAAAAGAGGAAAAGAGCGAGAGGTTTGAGCGGCTTGTAAACCTTCAAAACGAGATATCAGCCAGGAAGCACAGAGAATATATAGGGAAAAAGTTTCGCGCTTTAATAGATGGAGAGAGCCGTGGTGGTGAAATGAACCTCACCGCGCGGACAAATGGGGGACGGCTGATAAACTTTGCGGGGGATAAATCGCTTATCGGCAGTTTCGCGGATATGGAGATAACGGGAGCTACGACGTGGTCGCTCTATGGGAAGCTGATAAAATAGGCTTTTGGCAGACGATATGTCCTGCGAAGGCAGAGGGCGGCGATGCTCCTGTGGCATCAATTCCACAGAAAGGAGAACTTTGCTTGGCAAAGTCAGGTTGAGAGAAATGGCAGATACGCCGATGATGAAGCAATACCTTGATATAAAGGAACATAATTCCGACTGCATACTTTTCTTCCGGCTGGGAGATTTTTATGAGATGTTCGGAAAGGATGCGGAAATAGCATCAAAAGAGCTTGATCTTGTGCTTACAACGCGGGACAGAAAAGCTCCGGAGGATGAGCGTGTGCCGATGTGTGGCGTTCCATACCATTCGGCTGAAAGCTATGTCGCGCGCCTGATTGCAAAGGGCTATAAGGTTGCAATATGTGAGCAGATGGAGGATCCAAAGCTGGCAAAGGGAATAGTCAAACGCGATATAGTGAGGATAATTACGCCAGGAACAGCGATAGAAAGCTCAATGCTTGACGAATCAAAGAATAATTTTATTGCCGCTGTGTTGCTTGAGGGAAACAATGCCGGAATATGCTTTTGCGATATATCCACAAGCGAGATATATACAACAGAGCTCTCAGGTAGTGATGTTGTTCAGGCACTGTTAAATGAGCTGGGGAGATTTGTACCGGCAGAGGCAGTGCTGAGCGATGAGGCAGCAGAAGAGGAAAGACTGACCGCTTTTCTTAGGGACAGGATAGGCTGTGCAATTGAGATATGGCAAGAAGAGCCGCTGCGCCTGGATGAAGCGGCGAAGCTGCTCACAGGGCAGTTTCACTGTGAGATACAGGATCTGGGTCTGGAGAACAGGCACCTTGCCGTAGAAACCTGTGCAACGCTGCTGAGGTACCTGTATGATACACAAAAGACAGACCTTTCGCACATTCAAAGCCTGAATTTTTATGAAGAGGATCAGTACATGGTGCTCGACATAGGGGCACGGAGAAATCTGGAACTTACCGAGACAATGCGCGGAGGAGAAAAGAAGGGGAGCCTTCTGTGGGTGCTTGACTATACCCGCACATCCATGGGCAGGAGGCTCATACGTTCTTGGATAGAGAAGCCGCTTTTAAATCCGGTCCAGATAACGCGAAGGTTGCGCGCGGTGGATGAGTTGCTGAAAAACCATTTTATGAGGGATGGATTGAAGGCAGAGCTGAAGGGGATATCCGATATAGAGAGGATAATAGGGCGGCTTGTATATGGAACAGCAAACTGCCGGGATCTTCGCTCTGTTGCAGATGCGGTTTCTCATATACCGCAGCTGCGTGAGTTGCTGGATAATGGGTCGTCGCTTATGTTGCGTGAGCTCCAGGATAATATAGATGAGCTTACCGACATAGGGGAGCTTATAGATATGGCAATAGTGGATGATCCGCCGTTTTCAGTGCGTGAGGGAGGATTTATACGCGATGGATATAATGCCGACGTAGACAGATTAAGAGAGATTCTCTCCGGTGGGCGCGGAGGGGTGGCATCTATAGAGGCGTCAGAGCGCGAAAAGACGGGAATAAAAACGCTGAAGGTGGGATATAATCGCGTTTTTGGATATTACATAGAGGTGCGAAAATCAAGCGCAGACATGGTTCCGGATAGTTATATCAGAAAGCAGACTTTGGCAGACAGAGAGAGATACATAACCGAAGAGCTGAAAGAGATGGAAAAGACCATCCTCACCGCAAATGAAAGGATAACGGCACTTGAATACGAGCTGTTTTCTGACATACGGAAAAAAATAGCGGGTGAGATACATCGCATACAGCGCACAGCACAGGCGATAGCGCAGCTGGTTGTGCTGTGCTCACTTGCCGAGGCGGCGTTCCGGGGGAACTATTGTATGCCCGAGGTGGATTATTCAGACAGGATAGAGATAAAGGACGGACGGCATCCGGTGGTTGAAAAGATGTTAAACAGCGGGATGTTTGTGCCAAATGATACCGTTATGGACGACGGGGAAAATCTTGCGGCTATAATAACAGGTCCCAATATGGCTGGAAAGTCTACCTATATGCGGCAGGTGGCTCTTATCGTGCTTATGGCGCAGATAGGGAGCTTTGTGCCGGCGCGATCGGCTCATGTTGGAGCTGTAGACAGGATATTTACCCGTATAGGGGCTTCTGATGATCTTGCTGCGGGGCAGTCAACGTTTATGGTGGAAATGAAAGAAGTGGCAGATATCCTGCGCTCCGCAACATCGAAAAGTCTGCTGATACTTGATGAGATAGGTCGTGGGACATCAACATTTGACGGTATGGCAATTGCCCGTGTGGTGCTTGAGTGGGTAAGCGACAAAAAACGTCTCGGTGCGAAGACCTTGTTTGCCACACATTACCATGAGCTAACAGAGCTTGAGGAACAGCTATACGGTGTAAAAAACTATAACATTGCTGTCAAAAAGAAGAACCGGGATATAATTTTTCTGCGTAAAATAGTGCGAGGTGGGACGGATGACAGCTATGGGATAGAGGTTGCCCGGCTGGCAGGAATACCGGAGGGAGTGATATCTCGTGCGGATGAGATCCTTGCTTCTCTTGAGAGCGGGGAGGCGGTGGAGATGGAAAAAAGAAGAGCTAAGGAGAAAAAAGACGGTGATAATGCGGGGCAGGTGTCGCTTTTAGATATAAGAGCAGGTGAAGTTGCCGATATGCTAAGAGGGCTTGATTTAAACGTGCTCACTCCTATCGAAGCTATGAATAAGCTGTTTGAGCTGAAAAGGATTATAGATAGAGCATAACCGGCAACAGGGAGCTAGCCATTTGCGCTGAATAATAATTGATAGGCAGTTTTATTGAAAGGAAGTAAAAATGGTAGATATCAAGCAGCTCCAGGAAAAGGTATATCAAAACAAGGTGGAGCACGGCTTTAATGTGACCGACGTATATCAGGAGTTTTGCTATCTCAACTGTGAGATATCAGAGGCTTTTGAAGCGTGGCACCGGAACGGTGGAGAAGGGCTTGGAGAAGAGCTTGCCGATGTGGCGATATATCTTCTGGGGCTATGTGAGATACTGGGAGTAGACCTTGAGACAGAGATACTCAGAAAAATGGAGAAAAATTCAAAGAGAAAGTACATGAAAGTGGACGGTAAATGGGTCCATACAGAAGGAAACTAGCCGGGGGTGTGATATGCCGAAAATATTGCAGCTTGACCGTCAGGTTGCAAACCTTATCGCAGCGGGCGAGGTGGTGGAGCGACCGGCATCGGTGGTAAAGGAGCTCGTTGAAAATTCGATAGATGCGGGAGCGAGGATAATAACAGTAGAGATAAAGCGCGGAGGTCTCGAGTTTATCAGGATAACCGATGACGGCTGTGGGATAGACAGAGAGGACATACCGACAGCGTTCCTGCGCCATGCAACGTCCAAGATACGCTCGGCAGATGATCTGGCGAGCATAGGGACGATGGGGTTCCGGGGCGAGGCACTTGCGTCGATTGCGGCTGTGGCGAAGGTTGAACTGTTTAGCCGTGTACCCGGCGAGACCTCAGGAGTGTGCTATGAGATACATGGGGGCGAGGAGGTCTCATTTACAGAGGCAGGTTGCGCCGACGGCACAACGATAATAGTCCGCGAGCTGTTCTACAATACCCCTGCGAGGATGAAATTTATAAAACGGGACATAACGGAGGCTGGGTATGTCCATACAGCAGTCCGCCGTGCGGCGCTAAGTCATCCTGAGATATCTTTTAAGTTAATAAAGGATGGCGAGGAGCTGCTTTTGACGCCAGGAGATAATTCACTATCTTCGGCAATATACAGCGTATATGGAAGGAGCTTTGCGGCAGGGTTACAGAAGGCAAGAGCCTCACATGAGGGAATAAACGTGTTTGGCTATGTATCAAATCCAAATTTCAGCCAGGGGAACAGGACAAGACAGGAGTTTTTCGTGAACACACGACCTGTAAAGTCGCGCATCCTCTCGGCTGCGCTGGAAGAGGCATATAAGAACCGCCTAATGCAAAATCGGTTCCCCGCATGTGTGCTGCATATAGAGGTCAATCCCTCGCTACTTGATGTTAACGTACACCCGGCAAAGACAGAAGTAAAATTTGCTGTTGAGCGGCAGGTTTTTGATGCGGTATATCTTGCGGCGAAGGATGCGGTCGATGAGGGGGATGCCCGGGCAGAGATTTCGGCAGTCCCAAGGCAGGCGATGCGATTTGAGACGCCCGAGCCGAAGAAATATACGCAGACTGCTATCCCGCAGAGCACAGGATTCAGAGCAGTTGGGCAGATGAAAATACCGCAGCAGGACAGGCGGCAGGAAGCATCTTTATCTGATGTGAATGAACTTCCGGGGGATACACTGCCTGCAAATAGGGAGGGGAAAGACGCCGGCAGAGCGCAGGAAAATAAGGAATATCACGAATACAGTGTTGCATATTCGACAAAGACTGGCGTTAGGTCGTTTGCCCTGCCGGAAAGGAGTGCTCCCGAGCTCCGGCAGCCGACCGTGTACTATAAAACTTCCGAGGCGCCGGCGCTTCCGAAGTGGAAGATAGTCGGGGAAGTGTTTGACTCATATATCATAGTCGAGGACGGGGATGACGTTCTGTTTATAGATAAGCATGCGGCTCATGAGAGGATAATTTTTGAGAGGCTAAAGCAAGAGAGCGCAAAGCCGCTTTCGCAGCTGCTGATAGAGCCCATCGTGCTCCAGCCAGACAGGGATGAATATGACGCTCTGATGGACAATAGAGAGCTTCTTACTGGTATGGGGTTTGACATTGATGAATTTGGAGGCGGAAGTATAATTGTACGATCGCTTCCTGGGGATATAAGCCGCAAGGATGGAGCCGCGATGGTCCAGGAGGCTGCCCAGTGTCTCATTGAGCACAGGAGGGAAGGGCTTCAGGAGCGGCGGGATGAAACGCTGCGGCTCGTTGCGTGCAAAGCTGCGCTCAAGGCAGGCAGCATGACCACTCGGGCTGAACAGTACGCACTGGTGGAAAAAGTAATGCAGTTTGATGACATCAAGTATTGCCCACATGGAAGACCTGTGGCAGCGGTCTTGAAAAAGAGTGAGCTTGAGCGGAGGTTTGGAAGATCCTGATGAAGAAAGTCATATGTGTGGCAGGACCGACAGCGTCCGGCAAGACTGCGTTTGCGGTGTCGCTTGCGGAAGCTCTTGGGGGAGAGGTGGTCTCCTGCGATTCGATGCAGATATATCGGGGCATGGAGGTAGGGACGGCAGCGCCTTCACAGAAAGAGATGTGTGGAGTTCGTCATTATATGGTAGGAACGGTTTCTCCGGATGAACCATACTCAGTGTCGCGGTATGTCGAAGAAGCGGATAAATGTGTACAAAATATACTTAATTCAGGCAAAATACCTATAATAGCCGGTGGAACGGGGCTATATATGGACTCATTAATAAAAGGATTATACTTTTCAACTGGACCGGGAGATGGTATAATAAGAAAAAGACTTGACAAAATGTATACGCGCTTTGGAGGCTTGCGCATGCACAGGCTTTTGCAATATATTGACAAGCCTGTGGCTGAGCGCTTGCATCCAAATGACAAAAAACGGGTTTGTCGTGCGCTTGAGATATATTTTTCGGGCGGCGGAAGGATATCCGAGCACGACAGCGAGACAAAGGAGCGGCTGCCCAGGTATAATGCACTCTACTTTGCTCTCAGCTATCGGGACAGGGCGTTATTATACCAAAGGATAGACAAAAGGGTGGACATGATGCTGGCAAATGGGCTGCTAGACGAGGTGCGGAGATTGCTTGATATGGGCTTGGGCAGTGCGACAGCAATGCAGGCCATCGGATACAAGGAACTGTCTGAGGCAGTTGAAGGTAGAATACCGCTTGAAACCGCTGTGGATGACCTGAAGCGTGCATCCAGGAGGTACGCCAAGCGACAGCTGACATGGCTGAGAAAAAATGAAGGCATAGTCTGGTTTTATCGTGATGAGCAGAGCGATAGCGAAATATTGCGCATTTCGACAGACATTGCGAAAAGGTTTTTATATAATGGAAAGGCAGAATAAAATGATCTCAAAGGCTAGCCCAGGAGACGGAAGGCTTGTCCGTTTGCTGGACAAGCTCCTTGTATCATCGGAATTTATAAATGCACAATTGCCGGCAGCCTCGGATATATATATTAGTGGGGAGAGCACCGCAAGTATATTTATGCCTGGAAAGACGATATTTCTTACATCTAACGGGCTGGAGATAGAAAGACACGCAGAAATAATCTATAAGAGAGGCGTAAAAAAGATCGTCGGGACGCGGAAAGGTCTGGAGCTCCTAAAGGGATACCTGGAGATAGAGGGAGAAGAAGATTCGATTGTCCAGTATTATTGTGGCGGAGCGAAAAATTATGATACAGGCGAAGCCAGGGAGATGATGAGTACAGAGGATTATTTAGAGCTGTACGATCTTTTTGATACAATAGATGAGTTTGGGCACTCTTTTGGCAGCAGGGATTCTTTTGCAAAAAGCATGATGGAGGCGGCTGAAAGTGGAGACCAGAGGGTATTTGGAATATTTCGGGACAGTATATGCGTGTCAAGCGCGACTGCGGCGTTGTTTGGCAGCTACTGTATAATTATTGGGGTAGCTACACTGCCTATGGAGCGAGGAAAGGGACTTGCAAAGCAGGTTATGGCGCGGCTTGTTCTTGAGATGGAAGCTGCGGGGTTGAAAACATACTTGTTTTATAGCAATCCGTCTGCCGGAAATACATATCGTGCAGTTGGATTTAGAGATATAGCAGACTGGAAAATAATATATCTGGCATAAAAAGTAATAAACCGGTGTGACCGGATAAATTATATAGCTAGAAAGGACGTTAATTATGCAGAAGAATTACAATATTCAGGACTATTTTCTCAATCAGGCGAGAAAGGACAAAGTGCCGCTTACTATATTCCTTATGAATGGAGTACAGATGAAGGGTCAGGTCAATGGGTTTGACAACTTTGTCGTTGTGCTCGACAGTGACGGCAGGCAGCAAATGGTATATAAGCATGCAATCTCTACCATTATACCGCTGCATCGCGTAGATCTTTCGAGTGCAGGAGCGGAGGAAGACGAATAAAGGATGAAGCGGAACGGAACGATAGCGGCGATAATTTTCGTTGCAGTTATCGTGGGTTATATGGCAGTGTATATCATCGGAGCCTTTGCAAGTCCGTTGACGACAAGTGAAGCAGTGCTGATAACGGCGGAGGAAACCGTAACGATAAACGGATATTTTGTGAGGGATGAGCAGCCTGTCCTGTCGGCAGGAACGGGAGATTCGGAGGCATGTGTAAGCGAGGGGGAGAAGGTTTCAGCAGGAGAGGCTCTTGCTGTGGTATATTCTGACTCGAATGCAAAAGAGACCAATGTTGCTCTTAGCACAGCGGAAAGCAGGCTCGAGCGGCTGCAAAGAGTGGCAAGCAGCTCTACTACCGATATCTCAGGCATCGATAGTGGGATATCTTCCAGCCTAAATAAACTGGCATATAGCACTTTGCACGAGGAATTTTCCTCTCTCAGTACAACGTGTGATGAACTCAAAACACTTGTCCTCGAGAGAGAGCTGCTTTCGAGCGGGGACATATCAGAGGTTGAAAGCACGATAGCCGCACTGGAAGCGGAGGTATTGAGTCTCCGCAACAGCATCAGCGGGGTTACTGCATATATGTATGCTCCTGCGTCCGGATATTTCTCTTCCTCTGTAGACGGGTATGAAGATGTGCTTACACCGGAAAAAGCTGAGACTATTACAGTCGCCGAGCTTCAGGATATATCTTTGCAAAAAGCGGATGTAGCCGAAGGAAAGTATTGCGGGAAGATGGTGTATGGCTTTGAATGGCGCTTTGTGACTGCGATTTCACAGGATAAGGCGGAGCTTCTCGACGAGGGTGGAAGAATAACCCTTCGTTTTTCCAGCGACTATATAGGCGACGTCAGGGTGAATGTAGAGAGAATAAGTGAGCCTGAGAACGGTGAATGTGTGGTTGTATTTTCGAGCAATACCCATATAAGCGAGCTTATGCACCTAAGAAGGCAGAGTGTAGATATAGTATTTGCATCTTACGAGGGTATACGTGTACCAAAAGAGGCAATACGTATTGATGAAAATGGAGAAAGCGGCGTATATATCCTGTATTCCGCGCAAGCAAAATTTATAAAGATCAAACAGATATATGAGGCGGACAGCTATTTTGTCATTGAATATGATGCCTCATCGTCATCAGGGCTGCGGCCAGGAGATGAGATAATTGTACACTCTAAAAATCTTTATGACGGGAAGATAATCGAATAATTTCTGTCCGGTGAATTTGTATTTTTTTCTAAAGAGCGCAGGAGATGTGAAAAATTTGCCAAATACTCAAAATACTGTTGACATAATATGAAAAAAATACGATAATAGGCTTATATGAGCTTTTGACAAATATTGAAATCTGTACCATAACAATAAAATCCTTAGGATATTCGATAAAGGAGGAAGTATCAATGGGTCTGCTTGACCAGATAAAAAGAATTGCGCGTCCGTATGCTGAGGAAGAGGAAGAGGAGGAGCTCGAAGGTTTTATGCCAAGGACACAGGCTCCAGCCAAGGAAGTAGACATCGATCTGCCGACAGACACAAGAAGGAACAAAGTGGTAAATATCCATGCCACAACACAGCTTGCTGTTGTGCTGGTAAAGCCGGAAAGATTTGAAAATGCGGCAGAGATTGCTGATCATCTGCGTGAAAAGCGTACGGTTGTGCTTAATCTTGAATCTACAAATAAGGATATTGCCCGCAGGTTGATAGATTTTCTTAGTGGCGTTGCCTACGCAAACGAGGGAAAAATCAAAAAGGTTGCCAATTCTACATACATAATCACTCCGTTTAATGTTGAAATACTCGGGGATCTGATAGACGAGCTTGAGAATAACGGGCTGTATTTTTAAATTATACTTTTAGAGAAAGATCGAGGTCGGGTCAAGATTCCGGCCTCTTTCAGGGTTTGATCGGAAAAGGAGGACATGCAATGCTAACTCCGCAGGAGATGCAGGATAAGAAATTTGCAAAGGCGGTTTTCGGAGGCTATGACATGTCGGAGGTCGACGACTTTCTGGATGCTGTGTCGGCAGACTATGAAAAGCTGTATAAGGAAAATGCCGTTCTCAAAGGGAAGCTGAAAGTACTTGCGGAAACGGTGGAAGAATACAGAAGTGTAGATGATGCTATGCGCCAGACCCTGCTCAACGCTCAGAACATGGCAGCCAAGGTGCTTGAGGATGCAAAAAAGCAGAGCACTGAGATGACAGAAAATGCCCGCCGGGAGGCAATCGCTCGGGTGGAGGAGCTGCGCGAGGATGTTGAGCGCGAGGAGCAGCGTCTGCAAAAAGCAAAGAGCCTAACTGCTAAATATATAGGAGAGGCTGTTGAAGCGTGTGAAACGCTTATACGTGCAATGAGCTCGCTTCCAAAGGAAGCGATAAAGTCTGCCCCCAGGAAAGAGGAACCGAAGGAAAGTCCGGAGGATTCTATCATTCATGCCATAGAAGAGGCCATACCGGAGGAAACTGCGGATATCGGGAACCCGGAAATCGGGCGAATTAGCGCGCGGTCTGAAGAACCGCAGACTAACGAAACTTCCCATCCACGAGAAGTGAATGTGGGAGGGGTAAATATTAAAGTTATGGAGATGGACGCGGAGAAGGAGGATCCTGAAAAGGAACGTACCTTTAAGGAACTTTTTGATCAGGACGCGGGCCATACTACCCGATAATAAATAAGCTCCGCTGCGGCGGATCAAAGGAGATATGGTAAATATGGCGACAGATTATAATCAGACACTGAATCTGCCAAAGACAGAATTTCCGATGCGGGCAAATCTTCCTGCCCGCGAGCCTGATATGCTAAAAAAGCTGTACGAAGAGAAGAGATACGAACGTTTGATGGAGAAAAATGCCGGAAAGCCGATGTTTGTGTTGCACGACGGACCTCCTTTTTCAAACGGCAATATTCATATGGGAACTGCGCTCAACAAAATGCTGAAAGATTTTGTTGTAAAATATAAGGCGATGACGGGTTATCTGACCCCGTATATCCCGGGCTGGGACAACCATGGAATGCCGATAGAGTCTGCGATAATCAAGCAGAATAAGCTTGACCGTAAGAAAATGTCGATACCGGAGTTCCGTAATGCGTGCAAGGCATTTGCAAGCGACTTTGTAAACAGGCAGCGAGAGCAGTTTAAAAGGCTCGGCGTGCTTGGGGACTGGGACAACCCTTATCTCACGATGAACCCGGAATTTGAAGCGGAAGAGATAAAAATTTTTGGAAAGATGTATGAAAAGGGATACATCTATAAGGGATTGAAGCCGGTATATTGGTGCCCGCATGATGAGACAGCGCTGGCAGAGGCTGAAATCGAATACCAGGACGATGAGTGTGTAACGATATATGTAAAGTTCCGCGTCAAGGATGACCTGGGGAAGCTTGATGGTATTTGTGATATAAATAACACATATTTTGTAATATGGACAACTACGACATGGTCGCTTCCAGGGAACCTGGCAATAGCGCTTGCTCCGCGTGCGGAATATGTTGCGGTAAAGGTGCCAAATGGGGAAGTATATATAGTTGCGTACGATCTGTTGGCGCCGACGATGAAGGTAGCCGGGATATCAGACTACGAGGTACTGGCAACATTTAAAGGTTCTGACTTTGAATATGCAAAGGCATGGCATCCGTTTTATGACCGTGAGAGCCTTATAACCTGTGCTGATTATGTAACGATGGAATCGGGTACAGGATGCGTCCATACGGCCCCGTGCCATGGCGCTGAGGACTATATCACCGGTCGGAAATACAACCTGCCCGACATCACCCCGATAGATGACAGGGGATATATGACAGAGATTACCGGAAAGTATGCCGGAATGTATTATGAGAAGGCGGCAGAGGTCATACTTGAGGATATGAAAGAGAGCGGGGCTCTGCTTGCGAGCGAAAAAATAGTCCACTCATATGCCCACTGCTGGCGCTGTAAGGAACCGATACTCAACAGGGCAACTTCACAGTGGTTCTGTTCGGTAGAGGCTTTTAAGGATGACGCTGTGGAGGCATGTAAGACGGTTCAGTGGCTCCCTGCGTGGGGGGAGGACCGCATAGAGAGCATGATACGGGACCGTGCAGACTGGTGCATTTCGCGTCAGAGGCATTGGGGTCTGCCGATACCGGTGTTTTACTGTGAAGAGTGTGGAAAGCCTGTATGTACGCCGGAGACGATAGAGAAGGTCTCAGATATCTTCGGTAAGGAAGGGTCGAACTCCTGGTATGAGAAGGAAGCAGAAGAGCTGCTTCCGGAGGATTTCGTTTGCCCGCACTGCGGAGGTAGGCACTTCACCAAGGAAACAGACACTCTGGATGGATGGTTTGACTCAGGTTCATCGCATGTTGCTGCTCTCGAAAAGAGTGGAAAGGCAAAGTGGCCGGCGGATGTATATCTGGAAGGAGCGGATCAGTACCGCGGATGGTTCCAGTCGTCCATGCTTACCTCTGTTGCGACAAGGGGACAGGCGCCATATAAAACAGTTATAACACATGGCTGGGTTGTCGATGGAGAAGGAAAGGCGATGCATAAGTCCCTTGGAAACGGGGTTGCGCCTGAGGATGTGATAAAAGTATATGGTGCGGATCTGCTCAGGCTCTGGGCAGCGTCGAGCGATTACCGTGTTGATGTCCGCGCATCTGACAATATATTCAAGCAGCTTTCGCAGGCATATCTGAAAATACGCAATACTGCAAGATATATACTTGGCAATCTTAATGGCTTTGATCCGGACGATCTTGTTCCGCCGGAGGAAATGCTGGAGATGGACCGCTGGGCGCTCAGCCGTTTGAACAGGCTGGTTGAGAGAGCCCTTGCGTCTTATGAAATATATGAGTATCATCCCATAAGCCATGCGGTACACAATTTCTGTGTTGTTGATATGTCGAATTTCTATCTGGATGTTATAAAGGACAGGCTCTATTGCGAGGGAGGAAACAGCCTCAGCCGCCGTTCTGCCCAGACTGCAATATATATTATACTCGACTCGATGGTGCGCCTTATTGCACCTATCCTCAGTTTCACTGCAGAGGAGATATGGGGCTTTATGCCACATGGGTCGTCGGCTGATACAGAAAGCGTATTTTTTAATGACATGCCAAGGGTTCGCCCTGAGTTTGAGATAGGCGAAGAGCTGTCAGCCAAGTGGGATAGGCTTCTTGAACTGCGTGGGGAAGTAAATCTTGCGCTTGAAGCAGCTCGTGCTGATAAGCTGATTGGAAAGCCGCTTGAAGCAGAAGTTACCATAACAGCTTCGGGTGAAAAGCTTGAGTTTATTGAAAGCGTGAAGGACAGCCTGGCAGAGCTGTTTATAGTCTCAAAGGTGACCATAAGAGAGGGCGAGGAGGATATCAGGATATCCAAGGCGCCTGGAGAGAAATGCGTGCGATGCTGGTGCTTTAGCGAAACCGTGGGGAAAAACCATGAGCACCCCGAGCTTTGTGAGCGCTGCGCCGCTGTTATTTCGGAATAAAGAAACAAACGGGACGGGTGACCGTCCCGTTTCGGCACTATATAACGCTGGAGGGCATATTTTATGCTGTATATTTTTATAGCGATTGCCATTGTGGCAGCGGATCAGCTGGTAAAGCTGTGGTCGGTATCGAATTTGCTGGGGAGGGAGCCTGTGGAGTTTATCCAGGGTATACTGAACCTCAGGTATGTTGAGAATACGGGAGCAGCGTTCAGTATACTTACAGGGCAGAGATGGCTTTTTATCGCGCTTACTCCGGTAGCTGTCGGGGTGATTTGTTATATTATTTTTGCAAAAAAGATAACCAACAAGGTGGGGCTCATTTCGCTTGGGATGGTGCTTGGAGGGGCTCTGGGAAATTTCGTTGACAGGCTGCTGCGTGGATATGTGGTGGATATGTTTGAATTTGCGTTTATAAAATTTCCTGTTTTTAATATCGCGGATATATTTATCACTTGTGGAGGGCTGCTGTTTATAGCTTATTTTGTTGCTTCTGAGGTTAGCCTTGCGAGAATTGAGAAGCGCAGGAAAGAGGCGGATGGGGGGACGGAGAGCGGCGATGAAGCTTGAAGCTGGAAACAGGGTGGGTGAAAGAATTGATACCTTTGTTGCCGGGAAAACAGGGCTGACACGCTCCGCTGTGCAGAAGCTTATAGAGGAAGGCTGCCTTACGCTTAGGGGGATGCCGGTAAAAAAGAACTACCGTCTTGTAGGTGAAGAGGTATTTGAGCTTGAGCTTCCGGAGGTTAGGGAGCGCGGGCTGGAGGCAGAGGACATCTGTCTTGATATAGTGTATGAGGACAGTGATGTAGTAATTGTCAATAAGCCGCGCGGCATGGTTGTACATCCGGCGGCAGGGCATGAGAGTGGAACGCTTGTAAATGCGCTTATGTATCACTGTGGGGACAGTCTGTCCGGGATAAACGGAGAATACAGACCAGGGATTGTCCATCGTATAGATAAGGATACATCTGGGCTTCTGATAGTGGCAAAAAATGATATGGCACATGTTTCGCTTGCGGAACAGATAAAGGAGCACAGCTGTTACCGCGAATACGAAGCAATTGTGTGTGGAAACTTACGTGAGGACAGCGGTACGGTGGATGCGCCTGTGGGGAGGCATCCCACATATAGAAAGAAGATGGCAGTTATCAGGGATGGAAGGCATGTGGCAAGGAATGCAGTGACCCACTGGGAAGTGATCGCACGCTTTCCGGGAAGTGCGCAGAGCCAGGCATATACGCATATAAGATGTATGCTTGAAACCGGTAGGACACATCAAATCAGAGTGCATATGGCTTATATCGGTCATCCGGTGGCGGGCGACGCCGTCTATGGTGGGAAGGATGAGTTTGGGCTCGGAGGTCAGTGCCTGCATGCAAAGAAGCTTGTTTTTACTCACCCAAGAACGGGGGAGAGAATGACCTGCGAGTGCGAATTGCCTGAATATTTCAGAAAAGTGTTGACAATACTCGAAAAAAGAGTGTAGAATAGGCGATGGAAAACAGACAGGGGAGCTGGTGCATACCGGCTGAGATTGGATCAAGTGCGGTCCTGACCCTCGAACCTGATCCGGGTAATGCCGGCGTAGGAACAATATAATTTGTTGCCTTGCCGCATGCCTTTTGGTGTGCGGTTTTTGTTCGGGTTTTGTTTTCTTAGATTTTTAAGAAGGGGTTTTCATAATGGAAGCAACTAAAACCAGAAGCAAAGCTACAAAGAGGCTTGTCGAAAGCGCTGTGATGATCGCCATCGGAACTGTGCTCAGCATGTTCCAGTTCACGGGCCCATGGGCTCTTGGCGGAGGGATAACGGTCTGCTCGATGCTGCCGCTTGTAATCATCTCCAGCCGCTATGGGCTGAAATGGGGCACATTTACCGCGTTTGTTTACAGTATTCTTCAGATGATCCTGGGCATCAGTAATGTTCAGTATGCTACGGGAGTGGGTATGGCAATAGCTATTATCCTATTGGACTATGTAATACCGTTTTCTGTTGTTGGTCTCTCCGCAATGTTTAAGGGGAAAATGAAAAATGAGGTTGCGGCAATGGTGCTTGGTGTGGTATGTACTTTTTTGCTGAGACTCCTCTGCCATTTTATCTCGGGTGTTATGATTTGGGAAGTTCTCTGGCCAAATGAGCTGGGATGGGCTCCGGCTGTATGGTCGATAGCGTATAACGGTTCATATATGATCCCTGAGATAATCATTACATCGATAGCAATAGCTATTCTCTACAAACCTCTCCACAAATATTTCAATGGAGATGACCTTAAGTAAACATATAAAAAGTCCCGTGCTTCTATATTGAAGCGCGGGATTTTTTATGTTATGCTGTAAAAGATAAGAGCAAAACAGACACTTGAAAGAGCGATACATTGAAATATTTGCAGAGCTCTAAAGGAGATAGGGAAAATGGGAAAATTTTCTGACATGTTGTTTGTAAGTGATTTTGACAGGACAATAACGGACTTAGATGGAGATATTCCTCAAAAAAATATTGACGCGATAGAATACTTTATAAAGAATGGCGGAATATTTACTATTGCTACAGGGAGAAATAAAAATACTTTTCGGGCTCAGGCGGAAAAGCTTCCAATCAATGCTCCATGTATAGTTGCTAACGGAGCGCTTATATATGACTACCGAAAGGATGAGACAATATCTATAACTGAGCTGCCGCAGGGAGCAGAGCAGCTGCTTGACACCCTTATGAAGCTGTATCCCGAGGCGGGGCTTGAAATATATCAACCGGACGAGTTTTATGCCTTTGGTGATAACGAAATGATGCGGAGGCATTTTGATCTGATAAAAACATGGCCGAAGAGGGAACAGTTTGAAAAGGTATCCCGTCCCTGGATAAAGGCAGTGTTTTCAGGTGCGCCGGAGGTGTTGGGGGACATTGCAGAATATGTAGATTTTTACGCACCGGAGTTTGCCTCTACCCTTTCCCTTCCGTATTTGCTTGAGGTACATGGAAAGGATATAGGGAAAGGTGCTGCGTCGAGGAGCCTTGCAGAAAGCCTTGGAAGATCTGTCCTTGTGTGCGCAGGCGATGCGAGAAATGATATCAGCCTACTTGCAGAGGGTGACATATCATTTGTGCCGGGTGATGGCGACAGTGGGCTTTTAGAGCTCTACCGCAAGGTCGCTCCTTGTACCGAAGGGAGTCTTGCGGATATAATTATAAAGCTGGAGGAGGAAACAAAATGACAAGAGGTGAAAGAGCATCTGCGATACGAGGAAAGGGATTTAACTGTGCCCAGAGCGTATTTGCGGCGTGCGCGGATCTTGCGGGAATGGATGAAAAAACGGCGCTTGCGATAGCGGGAGGCTTTGGTGGAGGAGTACGCAGCGGAGAAGTTTGTGGAGCAGTAAGTGGCGCTGTTATGGCAATCGGAGCTGCTTTTCCGTATACTGACGGGACAGATGCCGAGGCAAAAAAACTGATAGCGGAGCTTACGGTTGAATTTCGGAACAGGTTTATCGAAAAGTTTGGGGCGCTCAGATGCTCAGAACTTATTGGAGTTGACATGTCCGACCATGCCGAAATGCAGAGAGCACGCGAAGAAGGAAGAATGTCTATATGCAAGGAATTTGTAGAAACGGCAGCAAAAATTGTAGAGGAGATAGTACGGGAGCATAAGTAAAAGTAGGAGCAGCAGATATGAGGATTGAGAAGAAAAGTTCCTGTGTATGGAGCTTTTGATGGTATATGTGAAATAGATAAATCCCCCTGATTTTAAATTCAGGGGGATTTTGGTGTTAAATGGGGGATATTACGCCGAAAAGATTACCTCGTCCTCTTTGATAGTTCTGAGCACTTCTATGGATGATATACTTTCGGAAGGGACAGTTAATGGGTTTTTATCGACAATGACAAAGTCGGCAAGCTTTCCGGCAGCTATACTTCCCTTCTGGTTTTCTTC
>CALXAZ010000082.1 GCA_944386395.1 uncultured Clostridia bacterium | reverse complement strand
TCCAGTAAAATCAGATAGTTGGAAAACTACAGGGATAATATATTTCGGGAAATTTGATTAAGAGAAGATACCGTTTCCCATCGAAAATACGCACCCTGAATATTGCAAAAATAAATATTTGCAGAAGGTTGGCGAAATTTAATGAGCAGTGTATTGACATATAAGATCTAATATATATAAAATATGATTTAAGACTAATCAAAATTGAATAGAGTTGAATAGTCTTAAATTTAAAATAAGGGGGATCAGTATGCTGTTTTTGAGTAGGAAAGAAATTGAAAGCTGTTTTTCTATGCGGGATGCCATTGATTCAGTAGAAAAATCTTTTTCTGAGAGCTTTCAAGGAAACATTGTGTCGCCTTTGAGAACTGTTATGCAAGCACCGGATGGGGTATTTTTGTCCATGTCTGCTTATATGGAAAAGCTCGGTTATGCGATTTTAAAGGTAGTAGATATCTTTCCCAAAAACCCTGAGTGCGGTTTACCTGCGGCACCGTCAGCTGTGATCCTCTTTGACGGAAAGACAGGCATTCCTCTTGCCTATATGGATGGGACATACATAACGCAACTGCGGACAGGAGGCGCTACAGGGGCAGCTTTCCGGCGTTTGGCCAGGGAAGACGCCCGCATAGGGGCAATGATTGGTGCTGGAGGGCAAGCGGAGATGCAGATTGAGGCCATGCTTACAGTACGGCATCATATGGAGGAAGTGCGTATTGCGGATGTATCCTGGGAGCGAGCGGAAGTCTTGGCTGCAAAGATGCAGAAAAAGTATCCCAATGTCAGATTTGTAGCTTCAGCAGATAGTAGTGACGCGGTGAGAGAGGCTGACCTTATTGTGACTGCAACATCATCAAAAAAACCGACATTTCCTGCCGGTTGCGTGAAAAAAGGAGTAACGGTCAGCGCTGTAGGGGCTTTTCGCCCCGATATGCAGGAGATTGATCCGATTTTTGTGAGCACGGCGGATAAAATCTTTTGCGATTCGAAAGAAGCGGTATTGGCAGAGTCCGGAGATATTATTATCCCCATGCAAAATGGGGATATTGCTGCAGATTTTTTTATTGAGGATTTGGCGCAAGTGTTGCTTGGATATATGGTCGGGCGGGAAAGTGATGAACAAAATATTCTGTTTGAAACAGTGGGATTTGCAGCGGAGGACCTTCTGACAGCGGCGGCAATCTATGAGCGGGCTGTAACAGGAGGATATGGGTTCCATTGGGGTGAGCATGAGTAACCTGAAAAAAAGCGCCGCTGAAAAAGAAGAAAGAGTTCTCAATATAAAGTACCTACTGGCAATGGCTCTGTATTTGTGTACATATTGCGCAATTGTTGTTTTTGCTTCTGTATATCTGTTGGCAAAAGGGTATTCCAATTTTACTATTGGGTGTTCTTTTGCACTGGTCAGCCTGCTGGTTATTCTTACACAGCCGGTTATTGCGGCGGTAGCTGATAACAGGCGAGGTCGCGAGGTAATTAAATTAATAACTATTTTCCTGCTTGTTAGTATTGTCGCTTCTGGCCAAATGCTGTTCCTGAAGATGCCGTCGCCATTTCTGCTCCCATTGTTTATGATAGTGGAGTACTGCTTGCTTATAATTCAGCCACTAATCAATGCTTTGGCATTTGTCTTTGAACCGAGTGGGGTGAGAATTCATTTTGGCATGGCCCGAGGATGCGGGAGTGCAGTGTTTGGAATAGTATCTGTTCTATTGGGCAGGGTGATTGTGCAAGAAGGAGTTGATGCCATACCTGCGGTTTATTTTGCGGCGAACGCTTTTTTGATATTTGTTATTTACAATTACGGAAAGGAGATGAAGTTGGGGCAGGCAAGGTCAGTAGAAACACAAACTTCCTCGTTGCCGTTAGGGATGTTTTGCAAAAAATATAAGCGGTTTATATTTTTTATCTTTGGTACAATTTTCGTTTACTTTTCCCATGTCATTATCTTTAATTATTTTATTCATATTGTAACAATGGTCGGAGGAACAGAAAATGACATGGGAAAGGCGATTTTTTTATCCACCATGCTGGAGGCAGTGGCAACAGTGTTGCTCCCATTTATTATAAAAAGGACGGGCTGTTCTGTATTGCTAAAAGTTGCTGCAGTAATGTTTATTGTGCGTAATATTATTATGTGTGCAGCATCAAACTTATCTTGGATATATATTGGCAGTGCGTTTCAACTGGTTTCTTATGCCATTATGTATCCGGGAAGCATCTACTATGCAAACCTGGTGGTTTCAAGACAGGACAGGGTAAAAAGTCAGGCTTTGGTTGCCATGAATTATACTGCCAGCGGTATTTTTGCGAGCTTGGCAGGCGGCGCTGTTATTGACTTATACGGTATCCGACAGGCGCTAGTTCTTGGAACAGCAGCATCGTGCATAGGAGCAGTACTTATTTTTTTGTCGGTAGAGGAAAAGAAGGAAGCGCAGGATCTATCTGGTGGTTAAAGACGAGAGCGTCCGCTTTTAAGTTATTGCAAGAAGGTGAGAGTTTTATTACAGAAAACTCTCACCTTCTTTGCTTGTGACCTGAAAATATTTATAGGTGTGTAAAGAGTGGGGTAGTGTCAAGGATTGGACCCGTTGACAAAGATGAAATATGGACTGAGAAATCATATTCTCAGCCCATATTTCATCCGTATATATCGCAAAAAAGATGGCTTTAACCATCCTTTTGAGGTTTAATG
>CALXAZ010000081.1 GCA_944386395.1 uncultured Clostridia bacterium | reverse complement strand
AGCCGTCCCTCTCCGGGCAGAGAGGAAAAGCTTCGGCGACAGCCCCTTTCACCCCCGGCGGAAACCCGCCTTGCCGGGCGCTACTCTTGACCTACGCACCTCTACCATTGCTCGGGGCTCTGCCCCGAAACAACCATGTTTAATTTCCTGTATCCTATCATGTCACATGGGCTTTGTCAACAGCCGCCAAAAACTTTGTCGTTTTTACTGCTAAACAATACATACAAAGGATAAAAATTGTTACATTTTTCGTTACACATCTATCCAGTAGCGCTGGCTTGTGACTCCATTCTCAAACAATTCGTTTTCCAGTTTTCCCCCACACTTGAGAATGGTTTTTGCCGAAGCAATGTTATTGCGGTCACAGGTCACCAATATGCGCCTCTGACCCATCTTCTCAAGCAGCTTTACCGACTCGCGCAGCATCACTGCCGCATATCCATGTCCCCTCTCAGAGGGTCTCACCCCATATCCAACATGTCCCCCATGGCGCAACAGCGCATCATTTAACCTGTGGCGTATGCTCGCCGCTCCAATAAGCCTCCCGCCATCCTCAAGGAAATACAGCGACGAGGGTACTTTCCCCTCAGGCACCGTCTCCTCCGACAGGCTCCTCCTCAGCTTTTCCCTCCACTGCTCATATGTCATTTCGCCGGGGTATGCGGCGGCAGGTACCATCGGCTCCTCCGGCGGAAGCTCCGACCAGAATTCCTCTATCTGTTCACGTGTCGCCTCAAAAGCAGATATAAACCTCATTTACTTTATCCCTCTCTCTTCCAAGATGTTTTTATCCCTGCCAAGATAAACTATTACATTTCCTGCAATTAGCCCGTTTATGCTGCCCGTTACAACCGCAGACAACAACATCAGCGGAAAATAGGCAAGCACCCCACTACCCAGCATCGCCTGCGCAACGGCAACCTGCCCTATTATATGAGATGCAGCCCCTGCCACCGAGGTCCCAACGACGCCAAACTTATGATTTCCTGACATTGGCAGCATCACGGCTACGCTTAAAAGCGCTCCCGAAAAGCTGTACAGCATTGCGCTCACTCCCGTAAACAGAAGCCCATTTATTACAGCGCGAATGAGTCCTATCAGCACTCCTTCCCTGCTGCCCAGAAGATACAGCGCGATTATCACCGCAATATTTGCAAGCCCCAGCTTTATACCTGGAACACCAAATCCAAAGGGTATCAGCCGCTCTACATAGCTCAGTATCAGCGTAAGCGCGACAAGTATCCCGCAGTATGCTACTTTTTTTGCGCTCATACCGTCACCCCGCAACTGCATCAACCTGACCCTCTCCTGAAAGCTCGACAGTTATTCTGTTTGGTAGGCAGACTATGCTCTGGGTGCCCGACGTCACCCATCCCTGTAAAACGCAAAGCCCATCAGGACAGTCCGCCTCCGCCATCCGCAGCTTCCCGTCAGACACCTCAATGACATTTCTGCCATATTCGCTGTCTATTTCGTATGTACCGTCCTTCGCCATGTCGATTGACATATAATATTCCCCGTTTACGCTGACTATTGCTTCGGCGGCAGGAACCGCCCGCGCAAGGGTGAACCCGGTCCACCCCAGCGCAAGAAGCACTGCCGCCGCTATCACAGCGATATCCCTTTTTTGAAATATTTTAACCATTCTGCTTTGCCCAGGTATCCTTCAATCCCACTATGCGGTTATATACCCCGGTATTTCTGTCCTTTACAAAGTACCCATTGCGCACAAACTGGAATCTCTCTCCGGTCTCCGTCCCATCAAGGCACGCCTCAAGTTTTGCGTTGCTCATGGCTGTGACGGAATCCAGCTTCACAAAATCCCGATAGCTCTGCCCCTCTTCGAGGTCAAATACATTCGGTTTCGTGAAAAGGTAGTCATAAATCCGCAGCTCGGCATCCACACAGTGCTCCGTCGAGACCCAGTGTATCGTCCCCTTCACCTTTCGTCCGTCCGGCGGGTTCTTTCCTCCTGTTTCGAGGTCGCATGTGCAGCGCAGCTCAATAACATCCCCGTTTTCGTCCTTGACAATCTCATCAAGCTTTACTATATATGCCCCCATCAGGCGCACTTCGCCTCCCGGCTTCAGGCGATGAAACTTTGGAGGCGGAACCTCGGCAAAGTCCTCCCGCTCTATATACAGCTCACGTGTAAACGCCACTTTTCGTGTGCCTGCCTCCGGATCATTCGGGTTATTTGCCACATCAAAATACTCCGTCTGCCCTTCCGGATAGTTTGTCAGCACGATCTTTACCGGATCCATAACCGCCATACGGCGACGTGCCGTATGATTGAGCTCGTCACGGATACAGTGCTCCAAAAGCCCGATATCAACGATGCTATATGCCTTTGCTACACCCACACGGCGCAAAAATTCCTTAATAGACTCCGGCGTATATCCGCGCCGGCGCAAACCGCAGAGGGTGGGCATACGCGGATCGTCCCATCCGTCAACCTTCCCCGTCTCAACAAGCTCTCTGAGGAAACGCTTTGACATGACAGTATAAGTCATGTTAAGCCTGGAAAATTCGTACTGATGGGGCTTATCCTCGAACCCGATGTTGTCTATTACCCAGTCATATAGCGGGCGATGGTTTTCAAACTCTATCGAGCAGCAGGAATGGGTTATCCCTTCGAGGGCATCCTGTATGGGATGCGCGAAATCATAGAGAGGGTATATGCACCATTTGTCCCCCTGACGGTGATGATGCGCATGCACGATACGGTATATAGCCGGGTCGCGCATATTCATATTTGGCGAGGACATATCTATCTTTGCCCTGAGCGTGCGGCTGCCATCCGGAAACTCACCATTCTTCATGCGCTCGAACAGGTCGAGATTTTCCTCTATGGACCGGTCACGGTATGGACTGTTTCGCCCCGGCTCTGTCAGTGTACCGCGATATTCACGCAACTCGTCAGCTGAGAGATCGCAGACATATGCCTTCCCATCTTTTATCAGCTTTACCGCATACTCATAGCACTTATCAAAATAATCAGAACCATAAAATATACCGCCGGTTATATCAAATCCCATCCACCGGATATCTTCCTCTATCGACTGTACAAACTCAACATCTTCCTTGACAGGATTTGTGTCGTCATACCGGAGATTGAAAAGCCCGTTATATTTTTCAGCAGTCGAGGCGTTTATCCATATCGCCTTTGCGCTTCCGATATGAAGATACCCGTTCGGTTCAGGCGGAAACCTTGTGTGTATCCTGCGGGAAAATCCATTTGCAATGTCATTATCGATTATGTCGTGTATAAAATTCGAGACATGTTCTTCCATAATCCGAACATTCCTTTCTTATAAAGCTTTCTCAAAATCCTTCTTGTGGTCTTTTAAATATTCATTTGCCCTTTCAAGACGGTAAAACAGCATGTCCGGTCCCATTATCTTCATCACGGCAAACATATCCGGAGACTGCTGGCGCCCGCAAACCGCTACCCTCAGCACCATCGATATATCCCCTACATGCCCCTTCCAGCTGCCAGGATCTTTCTTATATTCCTTAGTCTCCGGGCAATAGCCAAGCTGGGACGACAAAACCTTTATCATGTCAAACCACGCCGTCTGGTCAGCATCCGGGCTGTAATACTTCGGATACTCACGCAGCACAGATTCTATGTCCTCATACGGCATATTTTCCGGGTAGACATATTCCGGCTCAAATATGTCCTCAAAAAAGAAGTCCATATACCCGCGCAGCTCTTTCCATATAGCAATATCCTTACGCGGCTTTTTCCCTCCGCGCCCGATTGCAAGTATCTCCTTTGAATATTCCGGATATCCTGCAAGCAGCTCATAAAACTCCCGGTCGTACTCCTTTGCCCATTCACACGCAAGCTCGTACACCTCTTCCGCGCTCATCTTCGCAATAATATTCTTAGAAACGTCGCGCAGCTTGTTTACATCAAAAAGCGAACCTGCCGGATTCATCTTCTTTGCAGAAAACTTAAATTCATCTGTATCAGCGTCCGGGTTTGCGCGCCGCCAATCCTCAAAATTGGAGTTAAGAATCGTAAGGATATACTCATAAACAGCCTTTACAGGATATCCCTCCTGCTGGTAGTATGTGAGCGCAAGCTCCGGGTCTTTCCTTTTAGAGAGCTTACGTTTGGATTCACCATCCATCTTCTGCAAAGTGCCTATATGCAGATACTTTGGCAGCTTCTTTCCAAGCGCACGGAAAAGCTGGATGTGAAAAGGAAGGCTCGGCAGCCACTCGTCACCGCGGACAACATGCGTGGTGTGCATAAGCGTATCGTCTACCGCATGCGCAAAGTGGTATGTGGGTATACCGTCTGACTTCAGGAGGACATGATCGATGTCGTTTTCCGTAAGCTCAAGCGCGCCCTTTATCTGGTCTGTAAATTTTATTTTATTTTCGATATTTCCATCTGAACGAAAACGGAGCACCCACGGCTCTCCCGCGGCAATCCTCCTCTCGATCTCCTCGAGCGGGCATTCCCGGAACTTTGCCCACTTCCCATAGTATCCGAAATTTGCCTTTTCCGCAGCCTGCTGCTCGTGCATTGCGGCAAGCTCTTCCTCAGTGCAGAAACACGGGTATGCCTTCCCCTCCCGCACAAGCTTTTTCGCATATACGTGGTATATATCCTTCCTCTGCCGCTGTCGATACGGACCATACGCTCCGCTGTCTCCGTCCTTTGTCGCGCCCTCGTCAAACACTATCCCATAGTGCTTCAAAACGTCTATCAGCACCTCAACTGCCCCTGGTACCTCTCTCTTCTGGTCAGTATCCTCCACCCTGAGAAACAGCACTCCTCCCGATTGATGGGCAAGACGTTCCGACGTCATACCCTGAACAAGATTGCCCAGATGCACAAAACCTGTCGGACTTGGTGCCATACGGGATACCACAGCCCCCTCCTTCAGCTCCCTTGGCGGATAGAGCTTTTCGATATCCTCTGTCGTCATCTTGACATTTGGAAACAGCAGTTCTGCCAACGCGTTGTAATCCATATCTCTCATCCTCAAATAGTAAAATTATTCTTATACGTATTATTATATAAAAATATCATAAATAACCTTTTTTTTCAATACTTTGTCCTGCCATGTTTCTCTATCCCAGCATAAAATGATATAGCTATTTTGTACAACACAAAACTGCCGCGGCATTACCATCGGCAGTTTTTGCATTGTAGATTTAGGTTCTGTGTTTTCCCATAAAGAAAAGTGCTACCGTTCCAGGTCCTGAGTGAGTGCCTATAACCGGTCCGATAAAGTTCATCAGTACCTCACCGACCTTGTACTTTTCCTTAATCCTGCTCAAAACATATTCTGCATCAGCCTGACAATCGCCATGGCTTATTGCTATCGCTTCCAGATCCCTTGTCTCGGTAAGCTGCTCCATCCATTCCACAAGACCATCCAGCGCCCCCCTGCGGCCGCGCTTTTTGTGACACTGACGCAAAGCCCCCTTGTCATCGACATCGAGCATTGGTTTTACCCCGATAAGCGAGCCCATAACAGCTACCGTCTTGCTTATCCTTCCTCCGCGTTGGAGGTACATCAGATCGTCCACAGTAAAAAGGTGATTTAGATAAAGCTTGTTGTCCTCTACCCACTGTGCAACCTCATCTATGCTCTTTCCCTTAGCCCTCTCCTTAAGTGCAAGATGCGTAAGCAATGCTCCTCCCATCGATGCTATCAGCCCATCGCATACCCTGAGCTTCCTGTTTGGATATTTTTCAGACAGTTCCTCCGCTGCCAACCGTGCCGAATTATATGACCCACTTATGCCCGAGGACATTGATATATACAGCAGGTCCTCCCCGCCTGCAAGCACCTTTTCAAACTCCTGAGTATATTTGTCGACATTTATCATCGATGTGGAAGAAACCCCACCATTCCTTATAATATCGTAAAATTTCTTATAATCCATCGAAAGTCCGGCGTCATCTTTATATTCAACCCCATTAAGGACAAAATTCATTTCGATAAGCCTCAGGTCATTTTTTTCATAGTATTCATGCGGAAGATCTGTTCCAGAGTCCACCATCATTACAAAGCTGTTTCCCATTGCAACCACCCTTTGCACCATTATATTTTAAACCACGCGTTTATCTAATTGATGATACTATTATAACTGATATCCCTATTGAAATAAAGGGAAATTTCTAATCTTTACACATTCTTTCCCTGCCCGTTTCCCCCATACTGTCTCCCAACCCATCAGCTTCTTTTTCTCTCCATATCCCCTACAAATATCCTGCTCAGTCTGACAAACACCAGTTATCTCTTTAAAATTTTGTCTTAACCCCTTTACTTTTGAATACGGCTGTGCTATTATACATCCAAATAATTGGCAGTGCCATTAATGGAGAAAAACATGAGTATCGTTTCCAAAATGGTTTTCGCAGCTGAATACTTTTTTTACTTTAGCTTTACCTTCTTTTTTGGTAAGGCTTATTTGAGTTTGGCTGTGAAACCGGTAAACGCCCTTATTTAATGGCATTAAATGGTTTATCTTGAGCTTGACGGCTCCGCAGCAAACTCGCTGCGGAGCTGTTTTTTATTTAACGAGGATGCAAAGGAGATTTCAACATGGTCGTACTGTTAAAAAAAGACCCAAACAAGCAACAGCTCGAAGGACTGATAAGCTGGCTGCAATCGAAAAATATTGAGGTCCATCCAACTGTAGGTCAGACACGCACCATACTTGGGCTGATAGGCGACACCTCTGTAATTGATATCGATCTCATACGTGCTTTGGATATAGTTGAGGATGTAAAGCGCATACAAGAACCATACAAAAATGCAAACCGCAAATTTCACCCCGATGACACCATCATAGACGTAAGTGGTGTGAAGATAGGCGGCGGAAATTTTGCCGTGATAGCGGGGCCATGCTCAGTCGAGTCTGAGGAACAGATATGCTCGGTGGCAGAAAGCGTTAAAGCTTCCGGTGCAAATCTGCTGCGCGGCGGCGCCTTTAAGCCGCGCACCTCCCCATACTCCTTCCAAGGCATGCGTGCGGACGGGATACGTCTGCTGCTCGAAGCACGCGAAAAGACTGGTCTCCCGATCGTCACCGAAATAATGGACGCGGAGCAGCTCCCACTTTTTGAGGACGTTGACGTGATACAGGTCGGCGCACGGAATATGCAGAATTTCGAGCTTTTAAAAAAGCTTGGAAAGCTTGATAAGCCCGTCCTGTTGAAGCGTGGGTTTTCCTCCACACTCGAAGAACTTCTCATGAGTGCGGAATATATCATGGCAGGCGGCAACAGCAAGGTCATCCTCTGTGAACGCGGCATCCGTACCTTTGAGACTGCTACCCGCAATACCCTTGATCTCTCCGCCATTCCTGTTTTAAAGGAGCTTACTCACCTCCCTGTTGTCGTCGATCCCAGCCATGCAACAGGCATTGCCCGTCTTGTGGCTCCAATGTCACTTGCGGCTACTGCAGCAGGAGCCGATGGTCTGATAATCGAGGTGCACAATGACCCTACACGTGCTCTCTGCGACGGACCACAGTCGCTTACCCCCGAGGCATTTGATAGCTTGGCAAAGCAGATACGGCACATGCAGGCGGCGCTTGCATAAAGCTTTGGTGTACTTCTCTCCAAAGAAAGGGCAATACATTACAGGGCTTATGGGCAGCTGATGGCGGGCGCACGAGCACAATGAATAGGACGCCACACACTTTCCCCTCTTTGACACCATTAAGACATTCTGTCAAAAGCAGTCTCCTGCGGAGCAATATACGCAGCGCTGGTCCCTGAAAATACCCCGTCATGTGACATCCTTACTGGTAACTCTCTACGCAGAGTACAGTAAACAGCCGCGCTGGCTGCTTTACATTAGTCGGCTGCAAAAGAAAATGTAGGAAAAATTACTCTGGCAGTGAAAGGAGCCTGTCATATGCCTGTTACACAGACAATAAAAATTTCCGCATCCGAAACATATAGCGTCCTGATAGGACGCGACATACTTAAAGATGCAGGGCGTCTCACCTCAGAGGTCATATCTCCTCGCAGTGCTGTCCTCGTTTCTGACGACACTGTATTTTATATATACGGGGAAGCTGTCAAAAAAAGCTTTTCCGGCTGCGGATTTGACATTTTTACCTTTATTTTCCCTCATGGTGAGGGCTCAAAGGACATCTCCATGCTTTCAAGGCTTCTCGAATTTTGCGCAGAAAGCAAGCTTACCCGTTCCGATTTTATTATTGCGCTTGGCGGTGGCGTTACTGGAGACCTGGCAGGCTTTGCTGCGTCGGTCTACCAGCGGGGAATAAAATATATTCAGATACCAACTACTTTCCTCGCGGCGATAGACTCCTCCGTAGGAGGGAAAACTGCCGTAAATCTCAAATCTGGGAAAAATCTTGCCGGAGCATTTAAGCAGCCATCGCTTGTAATCTGCGACTGTGGGGCTTTTGATACGCTGCCACCCGAAGTTTTCGCGGACGGCTCCGCCGAGGCTATAAAATATGGCGTTCTAGCTGACGCCGGACTATTTTCTACTTTTTCCAGAGGAAGCATTCAGCCCGCAGCACTTCCCGGCATAGTTGCAAAATGCGTCTCCATCAAGGGCAGCATCGTTACCAATGATGAGTACGACACAGGCAACCGCCAGCTTCTCAATCTCGGTCACACAATAGGTCACGCGGTAGAAAAGTGCAGCGGATACAGCGTTCCACACGGTCATGCCGTTGCCATAGG
>CALXAZ010000080.1 GCA_944386395.1 uncultured Clostridia bacterium | reverse complement strand
GTCCCCATAGACAACTCCGTATATCATCCTGAACAACAGATTCAGAGAAAGCTTAAACCCCGGGTTCTTCTCAAGCCCCGACAGGTTAAGCGACACCACCGGTACATTCTCAAACCCTGCCTTTTTTATCCCTTTGCGCAGCAGATGTATGTAGTTTGATGCGCGGCATCCTCCCCCTGTCTGGGTTATCATCAGCGCGGTTTTGTTCACGTCGTACTTACCGCTTTTCAGAGCGTCTATCATCTGCCCTATTACAAGCATCGCGGGAAAGCAGATATCATTATGTACATGCTTCAGCCCCGCTTCCACTATCCCCCGGTGCGTGGTTTCGAGCAGCTCCACCTTATATCCATCAAGGCGTAGCGCCTTTACTATAAAATTAAAGTGTATCGGCAGCATCTGCGGGACAAGTATCGTATACTCCTCCTTCATCTCCTTTGTGAAGATGATGCGCCCATTTTCATCGCGTATTATTTCAGCCATTCGCCGCCGCCTCCTTTTTGCCGCTTCCTTCGCGTGCATTCATTGCCGCAATCAGCGAACGCAGCCGTATCTTTGCCGCGCCCAGGTTTGATATTTCATCTATTTTTATCTGGGTATAGAATTTCCCCTCTCCCTCAAGTATGTCGCGGAGCTCATCCCCTGTTATGGCGTCTATCCCGCAGCCAAAGCTTACAAGCTGGACAAATTCCATATTGTCATGCCCCGCTATATATGCCGCCGCATTGTACATGCGGGAATGATATGTCCACTGGTTGAGAATATGCAGATGCGGCGCGTGTCCCTCCGCCGCGACAGCCTCCTCTGTAACCACAACAAGCCCCAGCGAAGTCATCAGCCTGTCTATGCCGTGATTTATCTCAGGGTCTATATGATACGGACGCCCCGCAAGCAAAATCACCTTTTTTCCGTATTCCTCGGCATAGGCAAGCGCCTCTTTCCCCTTTTTCACTATGTCGGCACGGAAAGCCCTGTCTGCCTCATGCCCTGCAGCGGCGGCAGCCTTTACCTCTCTGAGAGTAATATCCGGCCAATATTTCACAAAAGCCTCATATGCTTTCTTTTCAAAGCCTTTCCTTGTAAACACAAGATAAGGATGGATATATTCGATATCCTTGACCTGAGGCATATTCACTCCAATAAGCTCGGGATAATACGCAACTACAGGACAATTATAGTAGTTATCTGCCCCATCGTACTCCTCATTGTTATACGGTGCTACCGGATAAAATATCCGCTTTATCCCTCTCTCGGTCAGCCGGGCAATGTGCCCGTGAACAAGTTTTGCCGGATAGCAAACCGTATCTGACGGTATTGTATCCTGACCTTTCTGATAAAGCTCCCTGTCAGAGCGCCCCGAAAGCTCTACACGTATTCCAAGCTTCCCGAAAAATGCCATCCAGAACGGAAGCGTATCAAAAAAATTAAGCACCATCGGTATGCCGACACTCCCGCGTTTCGGATTATCTACCGGCTTGAGCGACATGAGCTTTTCATATTTATAGGCATAGAGGTTCGGCAGCTCCTCGTTTGATTCCTGCCTGCCAGCTCCGCGCTCACAGCGGTTGCCCGTTATAAATCTCCTGCCCCCACTGAATTTATTTATCGTAAGCAGGCAATGGTTTCCACACAGGTTACAATTTACCGCGGAGGAGGTGTGCTCAAAGTTCTCCAGCTCTTCAAGCGTAATAAGCGAGCTCTTTCCAGTGCCGTTCTCCTTGGCGTATAGAGCACAGCCAAAAGCTCCCATCAGCCCGGCTATCTCAGGTCTTGTGACATTTATTCCAAGCTCCCGCTCAAACGCACGCAAAATTGCATCGTTGAGGAAGGTCCCTCCCTGCACAACTATATTTTTGCCCAGCTCTGCCGGGTCTACCACCCGGATAACCTTGTAAAGGGCATTCTTTACCACAGATATCGAAAGCCCTGCCGAGATATCCTCTACCGTTGCACCCTCCTTCTGAGCCTGTTTAACCGAAGAATTCATAAAAACGGTGCACCTCGAGCCCAGGTCTGCCGGGTGCTTGCCATACAGACCAAGGCGTGCAAACTCCGGCGTTGTATGCCCTATTGCCTTTGCAAAGGTCTCTATAAACGATCCGCATCCGGAAGAACATGCCTCATTCAACATAATCGAATCTATTGCATTGTTCCTCACTCGGAAACACTTCATGTCCTGTCCGCCGATATCTATTATGTAATCTACATCCGGCGAAAAAAACTTTGCTGCGGTATAGTGAGCCACAGTCTCAACTATTCCTCCGTCAACTCCAAATGCGCTTACCATCAGCTCCTCGCCATAGCCCGCAACATACGAACCGCATATTTTTATCTTTTCCCCACAGAGCCTCCGCACAGTGATAAGCTCGCTGCGGAGCACTGCGACCGGATCTCCCTTATTAGGAGCATAAAAGCTGTAAAGTATGCGATCATCCTCTGTTATCAGCACAAGCTTTGTGGTGGTGGAACCTGCGTCTATACCAAGGTATGCATTTCCCACATACTCCTTAGGATCTGCCTGCGGTACTGTTGCCATGGCATGACGCTCGCGAAACTCATTATACTCATCCTCATTTTCAAAAAGCGGCTTACTCGAGCTTTTTGAAAGCTGTTCCTCTATGTTTTCCAGTTTCTGTACTATGCCGCTCACCGTAAGCTTTTCAAACGGCTCTGATTCTAAAGCGCAGCCCATCGCCACAAAATACTGAGCGTCCTTAGGAAAGCGCGCCTCATCCTCGGTAAGCTTAAGCGTCTCAACAAAACGCTTTCTCAGCTCCGGAATAAATGCCAGCGGTCCGCCGAGAAACGCAACATTTCCCTCTATCTTCCGTCCCTGGGCCAGACCTCCTATCGTCTGGTTTACAACTGCCTGGAGTATCGAAGCAGCTATATCCTCCCGTCTCGCTCCCTGGTTAAGGAGAGGTTGTATGTCCGACTTGGCAAACACGCCGCACCGCGAAGCAATCGGATATATCTTCTCGTGCTTTGCAGCAAGCTGCCCCAGCTCGTCCACCGTGACATCCATCAGCGTTGCCATCTGGTCGATAAACGCACCCGTCCCTCCGGCGCAGGTACCGTTCATCCTCTGCTCGGTCATCTGCCCGAAAAAAATTATCTTTGCGTCCTCTCCGCCTAATTCAACCACGGCGTCTGTCCCCGGCAGGAAGGTCTCTATCGCGCTTGTAGAGGCGACGACCTCTTGGACAAACGGTATCCCTGCCCTCTGGGCAACTCCCAATCCCGCTGAACCTGTTATTGCCGCATGTACCTCAAGAGAACCAAAGTTTTTCTCAAGATCGGAAAATATCCCGGTCATTATCTCTTTTACCCGGGAATTGTGGCGCTCATAGCGCTTGTAAAGAATGTTGTGGTTTTCATCGAGCAAAACAGCTTTTACGGTAGTTGAACCAACATCAATTCCGAGAAAATACTCCATATCAAAACCTCGTGCTTTAGAAAATTGTCCAATCCTATTCAAAATCTCTTTATTATTATCTATTTAAATTTAACAGAAGTCGACATAATATATTATACATTTTTCCCGCACTATTTCAATGATTAAAATATGCAAAATTCCTGCCTTAAATGTATAAAAAAGCAACAGATAACAGATAAAGGAGCATTATTACTTGTAGCTTCCTGTACTGACATCATCGAGCATCAGCTTATATTCCAGCGAATCTACCAGCGCGCTCCAGCTTGCCTCAACGATGTCCGTGGACACTCCCACTGTCGCCCAGCGCCGCTTCCCGTCGCTCGATTCTATTATAACCCGTACTTTGGACGCAGTTGCGCGCGAAGAATCTAACACTCGCACCCTATAATCCTTCAACTGCACATTCCCGATAGCTGGATAAAACCTCTCGAGTGCGCGTCTCGCGGCACGGTCAAGGGCGTTAACAGGACCATTGCCAACGGCCCCTCCCACTTCCTCTTCCCCTCCGACCTCTATGCGCACCACAGCTGCTGCAGCCTCATCATCTATTGCCGGCTCATTTATGCTTACATTCATACTTTTGAGTGTAACATGTGGCTTGAAGCTGCCCATTATCCGCTTTACAAGC
>CALXAZ010000079.1 GCA_944386395.1 uncultured Clostridia bacterium | reverse complement strand
ATCGCTTTCCGGGAATAGTAGGAATAGTCCTCATGCCATACCAATTCCAGAAGCATTTCATAGGTGAATACTCTCTTGGGGTTCAGTATGAGCAAAGCAAAAATCTCAAATTCCTTAACCGTTAGCGTAATTATCTGGCCCCGCACAGTAACAAGGCGCTGCTCTAAGCAGAAATATAAAGCACCTTCCCGGATCTCTGTCAACGGCTGATCTGCCTGCGGCGGGATAAAATACTGGCCTCGAAAGAGTGTTGTGCATGGGACATCAACTGGAATATTGCCAGCCTCATAGTCACGAACAAACTGAGCTAACTCCTTCTTTTGATTGGAGGATAGTAGGGCAAACAGTTTTTCACCTATCTGCCTGCCAGAATCTTGTAAATCCAATACGGCTAATTTCCCATGTTGTCACCACCTCCTTCACACATAAGTTTTTATAGTTGCCTACTTTACAAACTTTACAGAAAACAGTAAAAGCAAACGAATCAAGCACACAATCTCGGTTACAAGGCTACCTAAAATATACAAAAACAATTTATACATCCGTATTCTTAATTTGCTTTGATACACGCATAATTAAGAAAATGGCAAGGAACACCGTCACTATCGTAATAATCGAAACAAATACGAGCTGCATCCTTCCTTGTGCCAAAAAGATTTCTGATGCAATACTACCAAAAACACTTGCGATAATCACACCTACAACCATCGTTACAGTAGCAGATTTTTTCCAATAGCCGAACCATAAAGAGATAGTGGCTAAAGCTGCGGAAATAACCGCACTAAGCAGGAGTAGTATCGCTACCCTTAATATGACTTGTATAGTCAGCGTATCTTCGCAAAGCTGAAAAAGCCCCTCGGATAAAAAGAACACCGAAAATATAACTATTCCGCTAATGATGGCGCTGATAACGGTAAAGGCAAACACTGTAATCAACTTTGCAGCTAAAATGCGTTCTTTCTTGATCGGATAGGAAAACAGCAGATATATTTTTTTGCTCGTATATTCTGCGATAACAAGTTTGTTGTACATGACCGAGGCTAAGATGGTAAAGCAGGCAGCAAGAATAATGAGCGCCAAGGCTGAAATTCCATTGTATGTCAAGAAAATTCCAACATCCGGGTCGGATGGGTCAATATGAGGAATTGCGGCAAATAAGTAAACAAGCCCCAATATGGATAGGGTAATCAAACATCCCCCAATGATATAACTTTTCAAATTATTACGTTCCAGTTCCAATTTAATCAGTTTCAGCACTATCAACACCCCCTGTCTGTGACCGAAATAAAATATTCTTCAAGATTGAAAGAAGGGTCTTTTTTCAAATCATGGAGTGATATTTGGTTTACAATGCGGCCATTTGAAATAATTCCGATTGTTTCTGCTATCTGTTCCACTTCGGACAAAATGTGACTTGAAAATAAAATGGTAACATGAAATTCTTGAACAAGGCTCCTGAACAATTCGCGTATTTCATGGATGCCGACAGGATCAAGGCCATTCATGGGTTCGTCAAGAATTAACAGCGTAGGTTTGTGGATCATTGCGCGTGCGATAGCTAATCTCTGCTTCATGCCGAGGGAATATTCTGAAACAGGCTGTGTTCCCGCCCCTTTCAGTCCTACCTTGTCCAGTGTTTCATCAATCTTGGAAAAGTTGTTCTCCATTCCCATGTAGGAAAGATGAATTTCTAAATTTTTTCTTGCCGATAGGTGTTCATAGAAAACAGGAACCTCAATTAAACTTCCCATTCTTTTTAATATGCTTTCCCTTTGGGTTGTTATATCCTCACCTAAAATCTGAATGGTTCCCGCCGTAGGTGTAAGCAGGCCGGTTAGTAATTTGAACATCGTTGTTTTTCCAGCTCCATTAACACCCAAAAATCCATAAATTTCTCCTTGCTTAACGGACAACGAACAATTATGCAGGACTTCTTTAGTTCCAAACGATTTATACAGCCCATGTGTTTGTATTGCTAATTCACTTGGCATAAAAACCCCTCCTTACTGTGCTGACTTATGTGTATAGACCTGTATTGCTGCAAAAAAAGATACCAGGCTAAGCCCTAAACACCAAATTAAGGCAATCCACAAACTGTTTCCCAATGGTAAATCCAACATCAAAGCCCGGACGCTATCAATCATTGGGGTCATAGGTTGGACTTCCGCAAAGATTTTAATTCCGCTTGGCATAGCTTCTGTGGGAACAAAGCCGGAACTGATAAAGGGGAGAATAAACAGAGGAAACATCAGCCCGCTTGAACCTTCCGGGGTTTTTGAGATTATTCCGCACAAAACGGCCAATAGCGAAATTGTGATACTAACCAATACAAGAAATCCTGCGATAAGAAGCCATGAAGTAAAACCTCCCTGTGGCCTGAAACCGAGCAAAAAGGCAGTTGCAATAATTACAGCAGCGGAAATCACATTCCTTACAACACCTGCGCCGGTATGCCCGATTAGCACAGCAGATTTTGAGATCGATATGGAGCGAAAATGGTCGGTAATTCCTTTTGCCATATCTGATGAAACATTCATAGCGGTATGTTGAGAGGCAGTACCAAAACTTTGCATTATAATTCCGGGGACGATAAAATCAATATAGTTGAGGTTCCCCACATCAGCGATGCTCCCAAACACAGTTCCAAACAAGAGCATCAAGAAGAAGGGGGTTATTGTAGCCATCAGCAATGCTTCGGGGTTACGCAAAGAAATGAGAAAGCAGCGTTTGAACATGATCCACGCATCGAAAATGTGTTTCCGCATAATTAGCAACCCTCCTTTGCATCAATCAAGGTCAAAAATACTTCTCCAGAGAGGGAAGATTTTGCTTGATGTCGTCAATGGGAATATCGTGGTTTTGCAGTATTTTGATGGCTTCTTCCGCAGCGGCCTCTTTTTGAAAAGTGAGCTGGACACCTCTTTGCGGCAAAATTTCTTTAAGATATTGAGGCGTACCCTGTACAAGTATTCTACCATTGTGCAGGATTGCAATATGATCTGCAAGATATACCGCTTCTTCTAAATATTGCGTAGTAAGAAATACGGTTGTTCCCGATTGGGCTAACTTCTTTACCATGCTCCACATAGCAAGGCGGTTCTGCGGATCAAGGCCCGTGGTCGGCTCGTCAAGAAAGAGGACTTGCGGATTGCCCATAAGGCTCATAGCTATATCCAACCTGCGGCGCATACCTCCTGAATAGGTGGCAACCTTTTGATCTGCCGCATCCTCCAAATCAAAAGCAGTCAGCCAGTACGATACCTTGCTTTTTACATCTTGCAGCCGTTTGAGTTGGCCGATTAAATATAAGTTTTCACGACCCGTTAAAACTTCGTCTACGGCGGCAAACTGCCCGGTCAAACTGATACATTCCCTGACTTTGCTTGCCTGCTGAACAACGTCAAAACCATTGATCGCAGCTTTTCCGCTATCAGGTTTTAGTAAAGTAGATAGAATTTTGATGATAGTGGTTTTTCCTGCGCCGTTTGAACCTAACAGAGCAAAAATGCTGCCGGTTTGGACAGTAAATGTAACATCTGTTAGAACCTTCTTTTCTTTGAAGGATTTTTTCAAATTAGAAACTTCGATCATTTTGTCCTCCTTTAATAATTCAGTACATACGTATGTATGTTATTGGGTTAAATTTTACTGCCTCCGTATAGGCAGTAAAATGTTTTCCAGTAGGTTTATTCTTGCTTTCCAATCTCCAAAAAGAGCGACTTCATTTCCTCGTCCATAAAGGGTACGCCCAATACATCCCCCAACTGTTCAAGGAACAAAACTTTGTCCGAGTATTCTGTATAAGGGACATCAAATGCAAATGAGCTTAACCACGAAGAAACTAAAAGCGAAATAACCTGCGCGGTTTGTTTTGGATATTTTACAGAAATGGAGCCGTCCCTATTGCCCTCTACCAGTAGCTTTTCAATGTGGGGTGCCACAATATTTAACTGAGTGAGCATTTCATTCTTGAAAACAACCGGGCTATCGGCCATCTTCTGCATTTCTTTTTTCATGCTGTCGCTCATATCCAAACGAGGCCGCAAATCGAGCTTAAAAACAAAACGCAATTTTTCAAGCGCATTAAGCCCCTCTTGCTTATTTGCAAGAAGAAAAGGATTATTGTCATTGAATGTTTTATACATCACACTGGAAATCAGTTCTTCGCGGGACTTGAAATAATGATAGAAAGCTCCCCGTGTTACACCAACTTCTTTTACGACATCTTCAACATTTACATTTTCCAACCCTTTTTCCGTAAACAGTCGTTCGGCTGTTTCCAGTATGAGCTGTTTTGTTTTTTGATCTGGATCGTGACGCGGCATAGTATCACCTCCGCATACATACGCGTGTATGTTTTTTATATTATCTCTGATTTTCGCTAAGATGTCAATAGGGTATCCCAAATAATAACCCAAGAGTACAAATCGGCAAGCAATGCAAACATATACATGTTTTGCGATTTTGGCCGGAGCAATCCGGCCAAAATGCT
>CALXAZ010000078.1 GCA_944386395.1 uncultured Clostridia bacterium | reverse complement strand
GCCGTGGCGGTATACTGGTAGCTGTCCCATATCGCCTCGGTGCTCGTGGCTCTTTGGCTCATCCGGAGCTCTCCAAAAGGTGTCCGTATGGCGTTTCCGGAAACTACGGGCTTTCAGACTGCATCCGCGCACTTGAATGGCTGAATGAAAACATTTCTGCTTTTGGCGGTGACCCCGAAAATATTACAATATTCGGTCAGAGCGCCGGAGGTGGAATGGTACAGAGCCTTGTTACCTCGCCAAAAACTACAGGTCTTTTTAAGCGAGCAATCGTTCAAAGTGCGGGCGGAATAAACACGCTAGGCGGAGACTTCACTTTAAAGGATGCAGAAGAACTTGGCGAAAAGATATGCAACGCAATGGGCAAAACGATAGATGAGCTTTTTGAGCTAGAAGCAGGAACCCTTACCGAAAATATAAATAGTGCGTTCACTTCTCTTGGGCTTGGTGGACTTCGCATTATGCCCAATGTTGATGGATTCTTTCTCTCTGCATCTCCCAGAAAAATGATTGCAGAAGGAAAGCATCACGATATAGAATATATGACCGGCTCTGTTGCAGGAGACGGAGGTTTGTTTGGTGGAATACCTGTACATTCCAAAGAAGAATTTGAAAATCAGCTTCGTGCGGCATATGGTGAATTTGCGGATAAGTACATAGCGCTCTTTGATGTAAAATCTGATGCGGATGTTGCCGAAGCTTGCAATAAGCGCAAAGCGGCAGCATCACTTAATTCCCCCCGCAGCTGGGCAAAGGCAGAGCTCGCCAACGGTAGAAAGCCCCTATATATCTATTATTTCAATCGTATGATGCCCGGGGATGATGCTGGCGCATTTCATTCTTCCGAGCTGTGGTATGTCTTTGGTACCCTCGATAGATGCTGGCGCTCTTTAACTGATGGATTTACCCTTGGTGACTATGCCCTCTCCCGCGCAATGACCGACTACTGGACAAACTTTGCAAAAACAGGAAATCCTAACGGAGGATCTCTGCCCGAATGGAAAGCATACACCTCTGATCATCCATTGACAATGATTTTTAATGAAAAAAAGATATCTGCCGAGGATATGTCCTATGACAAAATAGCAGACGGTATGGCAGATCTTCTTGTAGAGCAGCTTGTACCACAAAAATAATTTTCAAGTCATAGCAAGGCTGCGCGAAATTTCGCGTAGCCTTTTTTAAAATTTGATAGCTTTTTCAAAATTTATATTGTATAATTTAGTTTGTGCGCCATAGCATCGATCAGCTTACTTTCTTCCTATGCACATATTTAATTTCGGTCTTCCGCCCGAAAGACATCCGGACGTACATATATACAAATACAAAAGAGAAAGGACAGGATAAGTTGGCAACCAAAAATATCAATATGACGGATGAGTCTCGCAGCGTAACAAAAACCATTGTACTGCTTGCTTGGCCCGTCTTTTTAGAGCAAATATTTACTACTCTTGTCAGCTACGCCGACACTGCAATGGTCGGCTCGCTGGGAGCATGGGCAACAGCTTCTGTAACTATTAGCAATTCCCCTATCTTCCTGCTAAATGGCATAATAATGGCTCTTGGTATCGGAATTACGTCGCTTGTCGCACGATCTGTAGGTTCTGGTGACACCGAGGCTGTGAAAAAGCTTATTAAGCATGCTATCCTGGCTGTAATCATTATAGGTATACCAATATGCCTTATCATTATCGCTCTGCACCGGATGATTCCCCTTTGGATGGGTGCTGAGCCCGATATACTAGATACGGCTGCAGAATATAATTTTTATGTTTCCTTAGGCCGGATATTTATGGTCACTTCTATGATGCTCAATTCAGCATTTCGCGGATATGGCGACACAAAAACCCCACTTATCGCAAATACCATTATGAATGTCGTAAACGTATTTTTTAATTTTCTTCTGATATACCCTACGCGGGAAGTAACATTATTCGGCACAACTTTCACCGTATTTGGCGCCGGACTTGAGGTTGCCGGGGCCGCGATAGCTACCTCTATCGGTATGGTTTTCTCTGGCTTGATAACTCTTTGGGTCGCCTTTTTCCGCAAAAATGAGTATCGAATAGACTTCCGCGGCAGTTGGAAACCAGACAGGAAAATGACTGCTCAAATTTTTAAAATCAGCTTTCCTGCCATGCTTGAACGAATATTTATGTCCTCTTCCGGAATTTTTGTAAACAGCAGCATCGCTACTCTTGGCACTGCAAATGTTGCGGCAAATAGCCTATGTCTCACTGCTGAATCTCTTTCTTATATGCCTGCTTTTGCCTTCCAGACTGCTGTGACGACACTTGTCGGGCAGTCTCTCGGAGCTGGAAAACCTGCTTTAGCAGAAAAATTTGTCAACAAAACAATGCTGATGGGTGTTGTTACTATGGCTTTTACTGGCACGGGGTTGTTCGTATTCTCAAATCAGCTAATAAGCGTATTTACCCCAGATGCTGATGTTATTGCGCTTGCTGCCCGCTGTTTAAGGCTCGTTGCCTTTATGCAGATACCTCAGGTCGCAGCTTGGATATTTTCGGGCGTGCTTCGGGGTGCTGGTGACACAAAGTTTAACTTTTACATCACTGCCGCAACAAACTGGGGCATACGCACGCTATTCTCCGTTCTTGCTATAAGAGTTTTCAACTTTGGACTTTTTTCAACACAGGTTGTTATCCTTATAGAAATACTCTCAAGACTGCTGCTTCTGTTCCTTCGCTACCACACCGGGCACTGGAAACATGTATTCCATTGAGTTTTTAATATATCTTATATAATACTAAAAAAGAAATAACCGGCATGGTTTAACATGCCGGTTATTTCTTTTAACAAGCAACGGACCCAGTATATATCCGGACATCCGATTAACAAGGAAAACAGACCTATCCCTTATGGGAAAAGCTAATCTATCTAAACCGCATCAGCGGATATTTTTGGTCTGTCTGCCGGATGGCTTACCGGTATGCTCTCAAGAAAAAGCCTCACAGCAGAACAGTAAAATCGTATGTCTAAAATGTTACGTAACTTATGTTTATAATATAGCATATCATCACGCAAAAA
>CALXAZ010000077.1 GCA_944386395.1 uncultured Clostridia bacterium | reverse complement strand
GTTTATGACCAACTGGATAATTGGTCATACTGACAGGTTTGCAGCGGCGGCTTCTCAGCGTTCTATTGCAAACTGGATAGCTTTTGAACACACTTCAGATATAGGAATATCATTTACTCCCAATAATCAGGCGACAACCACCAGAGAAAATGTTGAAAAGATGTGGTGGCATTCTCCGCTGAAATATGCGGACAGATGCAAAACCCCAACTCTGTTTATACATTCGGATAGGGATTACCGCTGTTGGATGGTCGAGGGTCTTTCGATGTTTACCGCTCTTAAAATGCACGGATGTCCGGCAAAGCTTTGCCTATTTAAAGGAGAGACGCACGAGCTTTCCCGCTCGGGGAAACCGCAGAACCGTATCCGCCGTATGGAAGAGATAGTCGGCTGGATGGACAAATATCTGAAATAAGGAGGGAAGAAAATGGAAAAGGTAGTATATAATGATTTATATAAATTTAATTTTCTGTCTGACGTGCTGTACTCGCCGGACGGGACTCACGCTGTATTTGTCAAGAGTAACGCATCTGAGGAGAAAAATGGGTACACCTCTGAGCTGTGGATAATTGATACGGTGAGCGGTGAGTATAAACGGCTCACCTCCGGAGGGGATGAGCGGGCACCGTTCTGGCTTGACAACAATACGGTAGCATTCTCCACAAACAGAGGGAAAAAGCCGGGAAAAACATCTTCTGTCTGGTACAAGATATCAATAGATGGAGGCGAGGCTGAAAAATATCTTGAAATAGAGGAGCGCATATCTGCAATAAAGCCCTTAGGAGATGGAGAATATATAGTGGTCTCACCTAAGAACTGCGAGGGAAAGCCGGAAGAAAAGCCAAATCAGGCACTTGAAGGACGGGATCTCTATGTGTTTGATGAGCTTCCATTCTGGGTCAATGGTCAGGGAGTGCGAAATAAGATCAGAAATACGGTTATGCTCTATAATTCGGAGAGAAGGAGCTTTAAGACAATAAGCCCGCAATATCTGAGCGTAGGAGGAGTACAGCTTTCTCCTAGCAAGAAGCTGCTTGCGTATTCGGGACAGGAGTATAGAGATGTTTTGCCAAGAGAATCCGGTCTGTATCTGTATGACCTATCAACGGGGGAGACAAAAACGATTGTGCCGCAGGGGAAGATGGCAGTTGGAGCGCCCTATTTTATGGGAGAAGGCAAGCTGTTCTATACGGGTACAACATTTGAGTTTTCAGGGCGCAGCCCAAGATACTATTTATATGATATAGCGACAGGAGAGACCGTTGAACTGCCGTTTTGTGATGCCGCGCCAATGGGTTCTGTAGGAACTGACTGCACCTATGGTGGTGGAAACGGGATGAAGTATATAGGTGGCAAGCTGTATTTCCCACATCTTGTATGGGGCAATGCGTACCTGATGAGGATGGATACCGTAGGCAATATTGAGCCGGTATGTACGACTCCTGGTTCATTTACCTGTTTTGATATTTATGAAAACAAGGTTCTAATGGCAGCTATGAGAGGGACCAATCTGATCGAAATATGGTCTTTAGACATAGATACAGGCGAAGAGAAGCAGCTCACAGGGTTTAATACCAGGTATATGAAGGAACATTCAGTGGTGGAGCCGGAGCATTTCACCTTTACAAACAGTGCCGGATATGAGCTTGATGGGTACGTATTGAAGCCAGTGGGATATGAACCTGGTAAAAAGTACCCGGGAATACTTGAGATGCATGGAGGACCAAAGGCTGTGTTTGGTGGAATCTTCCATCACGAGATGCAGTGCTTTGCAAGTCAAGGATATTTTGTGTTCTTTACAAACCCGCGTGGCAGTGATGGGCGGGGCGAGGAGTTTGCTAATATCACAGAGAAGCTGGGATACATAGACTTTGATGATTTTATGGAGTTCACAGATGAGGTGTTAAAGCGTTATCCGGATATTGACGAAAATAAAGTTGGTATTTGCGGAGGAAGCTACGGCGGGTTCATGTGTAACTGGATGATAGGGCATACCGATAGATATGCGGCCGCCGCGTCCCAGCGTTCGATATCGAATTATCTGACCAAATCGCTTTGCACGGATATTGGATTCTCGCACAATATGGCTCAGTTGGGGACAGATCCGTGGCACGATTTCGATACAGTTTGGGAGCATTCCCCCTTAAAGTGTGCGCCGAATGCCAAAACCCCAACCCTGTTTATACAGGCGGATGAGGATTACCGCTGCTGGATGAGTGATGCTATACAAATGTTTACTGCTCTTAAAATGAATGGAGTGGATTCGCGTATTGCACTATTTCACGGAGAAAACCATGAACTATCCCGATCAGGAAAACCACAAAACAGAATTGCTCGCTTGACGGAGATCGGTGACTGGTTTAAAAAATATCTGAAGACCGAATAAACAGTAAAAACGGAGAAGGCAAAGCCTCCTCCGTTTTTACTTTGAACTAAAGGCGAAAAGTATATAAAAAAGGAGAACAATATGGTATTATATATAAAAAGATAAAAATAAGAGATTTTATCAGCAGGTAGGGATACAGATGAAAACATCAGTATATATGTTTGCGATTGTGGTTGTGGCTGTGGTTTTTGTTGCACTTGAGATAGGGATATCAATTGGAAGCCAAACGGTAGGGAATTTATTTGAAGTTAGAGTTGAACGGGGGAGCGAGTACGACTTTGAAAGACTGGAGCTTGACTTTGAACAAAGGAGTGAAGAAGCACATGAGAGCTCGGAGAATTTGAAGGAAAACGATACCTCCCTGATAGATCTGACAGATAGCGTAAAAGAATCTGCAGCAGATACAGATGAGGAGGTTTCAACTGATGCTGAAGAACCGATGGAGATTGATGGGAATTTTCCGATAAACATAAATTTAGCAAATGAGGAAGAGCTGTGCCTTTTGCCATCAATTGGAGAGGTAAGGGCAGCAAACATAATTGAACATCGTGAAAAGTATGGTGAGTTCACTTCGATATATGAGATAATGGAAGTCTCAGGCATAGGTGAGAAGATATTTGATGGAATAAAAGATCTGATAACCATAGAATAGTATCATAGAAAGGAAATACTTAACATGAAAAAGAGACGTGTTATGGCTGCCATATCAGTTGCTGGTGGGTATATTATAGTGTATCTGGCAGGACGTGTAATTTGGTGTGATTGGTCCGAAAGCAGTTTTATAGGATGGCTGGTCTGGAGCACCCCAAGCGGACAATCAAGTTATTTATATGGTTGGCTGTTAAGCAGCAATCTCTTTTGGATTTCTGCTGTAATTTCTGCCGTCCCATCGCTTTGGGGTAAGTATAGATTTTCGGCTATAACATTTACTGGTTTTGTGGTGGGTCTGTTATCGGGTATGATTTTTGGACCATATCCGAAGGGTATCCCCTATGGTCACGGAGATTATGGGTGGCTGATTTGGGGAATTATTTATTTGTTTTCTGCTGTTATAGGAATTATTTTGGAATATTTGTTAAAAAGAAAAAACAATAAGGATAATTTGACTATATGAATAAAAATACAATAAAGTGCATACCAATTTACAGCTTGTAAGGAAGTATACACGGTTTTATATTTGAGAGCACAGATATATAAAATTATTAGCAAAATAAAAAAGAAACCCAAAGGGTTTCTTTTAATACTCGATAATCTTATATCCACAGCCATTTACAAGCGTGGTTTCACCAAGCTTGTAGATCATGGGATTTTTACCATATCTATTGTGTACGTGACCGAAAAAGTGAAAGCGTGGCTGATATTTTTCAACAAGAGATCTGAATATGTGGAAGCCCTGATGGAAATCGTCCTGCATATCGCCAAGACCAAAGCAGGGTGCGTGAGTAACCAATATGTCAAAACCCCGGTTTTTAAAAAGGTCAAACTGCCTGCGGGCAACCCTGCGCTTCATGGCGCGCTCGGAAAATTCAAATGGTGCTACCCGCGGACTTTTACAGCCTCCAAATCCCAATATACGTATTCCTTTGTATGAGAAAATCATATCTTCTATACATGTACATCCCTCAGGGGGTTTTCGAAGATAATTTTTATCGTGATTTCCATGTATATAAACAACTTCGGCAGGGATCATCGTTGCCAGAAAAGAGAGATATGACGCTTTCAGATCGCCACAAGAGATAATGAGTTCCACACCCTTGAAAGGCTCTGGATCAAAATAATCCCAGATAAAAGGGCTCTCTTCATCTGATACCAGCAAAATTTTCACCGTGATCCCCCTTTCTGACAGAGTATCATATGTAGTATAATATATTTATATCAAATTTTCAATAAATATGAGAAAAAGGAAGAAAATAATGTTGAAGGCATTTGAATATATTGCAGATAAAAACAGCAGGGTTTTAATACTGGGAAGTATGCCAAGTGTAATATCTTTGAAAAAGAAAGAGTATTATGGAAATCCCAATAATTCTTTCTGGAAAATAATGTTTATACTATTTGGAAATGAATATTCAAATAACTTTGAAAATAAAAAGAAACTTCTTCTTAAGAATGGCATAGCACTCTGGGACGTTCTTTCAGGATGTGAAAGAAAAGGGTCAAGCGATGCAAACATTAAAAAACCTGTTGCAAACGACTTTGAAAGTTTTTTCAATACATTTACATCGATACATACGGTTTTTTTTAATGGTCAAGCAGCTGCCAGATTCTACAAAGCTCTTGTTCTGAAAGTGCAGGATGTGCCAGAGCTGGAATATATTTGTCTGCCATCTA
>CALXAZ010000076.1 GCA_944386395.1 uncultured Clostridia bacterium | reverse complement strand
ACATACTGCTTTATGGTCTAGAGAGTGGAGACCCGATAAAAGATTTTGATATAATTTGTTTTACCCTTCAGTACGAGCTCAGCTATACAAATATACTCAATATGCTAGATCTCGCCGGATTGCCGGTGCGGGCTGCTGACAGAGGAGACGATATGCCTATCGTATTTGCAGGCGGCTCATGTGCCTTTAATGCCGAGGCGCTCACACCGTTTGTCGATTTTTATGTTCTTGGTGAAGGGGAAGAGATGAACGTCGAAGTTGTTGAATGTATACGTGCGGCTAAAAGGGATGGTCTCAGCAAACAGAAAACACTCGAACAGCTTATTAAAATCAAAGGGGTCTATGTACCCTCATTTTATAGCGTCGAATATAAAAGCGATGGCACAGTTGCTTCGATAACCTCCACACATGGCGCTCCGGAACGGGTAACAAAAAGGATTGTACAAGATCTTGATAAAATGTTTTTTCCGATAAAAACTGTAATACCTTCAACTGAAGTGGTTTTTGATCGCGTTACAATAGAGCTGTTTCGAGGCTGTATGCGCGGATGCCGTTTTTGCCATGCTGGATATGTTTACCGACCTGTCAGAGTCAAGTCTCCAGAAGTGTTGGCAGAGCAGGCTAAAGAAGCTTGCCGTTTCTCTGGATACGAAGAAATATCGCTCTCATCACTGAGCACTAGCGATTACCGTCCTGTCAATGAGCTTTGTGATATGCTGCTCGAGTGGTGTGAGCCCAGAAATACCAATTTGTCGCTGCCGTCTCTGCGCGCTGATAACTTTTCGCTGTCACTGATGGAAAAGGTCCAGAAAGTGCGGAAAAGCGGTCTCACCTTTGCTCCGGAAGCTGGTACCCAGCGCCTGCGTGATGCAATAAACAAAAATGTTACTGAAGCCGACCTTGAAAATACCTGCCGTATTGCATTCGAGGGTGGATACGGGACTCTTAAGCTGTATTTTATGATAGGGCTTCCCACAGAAACTGATGAAGATATAATTGGTATAGCTGAGCTTGCAAGAAAGATGAATAGGCTCGGGCGGGAAACCTCTACTAACAAGAGAGGGGTAAAAATTACTGTATCTGTTGCGTGCTTTGTTCCCAAGGCACACACTCCATTCCAATGGGAAGCGCAAAACCGCATGGAAGAATTTGAACGCAAGCAGAAGCTCCTTCGGGAACACATGCCAAGAGGGGTAAATTTCAGCTGGCACGACCCTGATACGAGCTATCTTGAAGCAATTTTTTCGCGCGGAGACAGGCGAATGGGAGATGTTCTGGAAGAAGCTTGGCGGAGTGGTTGCAAGTTTGACGGATGGGATGAGTTTTTTAACTTTGAAAAGTGGATGAATGCTTTTAAAAAGTGTGGGCTTGACCCGGAATTCTATGCTTATCGTGAGCGCTCCAAGGACGAGATTATGCCTTGGGACCATCTCAGCGATGGAGTTCTTAAAAAGCATCTCTGGCAGGAACGCGAAGCTGCATACCGATCTGAAATAACACCAGATTGTCGCACCCAATGTACGGGCTGCGGAGCTAACTGCCTACTGGAAGGGGGCGTATGCAATGCTTAAAATGCGCTTAAAATTTTCCAAAGTAGGGCTTGCTTCATATATATCACATCTTGATGTAATGCGCACTTTTTTCAGAGCATTTATAAGGGCAGAATACCCACTTAAGCACAGCAATGGGTATAATCCCCATCCGCTTATGTCTATTGCCCATCCCTTGCCTTTGGGTTTTTCCGGATTAAACGAGGTTCTCGATTGTGAATTGCAATGCGATGATGCCCCTGATATATTGAAAAGGATAAACGCTGTGCTACCATCCGGGTTATATGTTGTAAATGCTGCTCCTCCTGTTGCCCAGATTAAAGAAATTGCCTTTGCAGGATACGACATTTCTTTGATATACGATAATAATACTCTAGACAAGCTTGCAGAGCGGTTTTCGGATATTTTTTCTGCTTCAAAAATTGAAATTAAAAAAAAAACTAAAAGGGGAACTGCTACTGTTGATATTGTCCCATATATATCTAATATCAGTTTTTCACAAAATTCTGAGCATGAGGTAACAGCAAAGCTCCTTCTTAAAGTAGAAGAAGCTCCGTTAAATCCAAAATATATTATAGATGCTCTGAAAAATGAAGGCTTTTCTCCAGACTTTGTAAGATATACACGGACAGGCTTTAAAAATAAAAATATGGAGGAATTTATCTAAAATCTAAAAAATTTGCTTGCAAATTTTTTTCGGATATGATAAACTGGTCGGGTGAGTACGGTGGTCCTCTGCCGCCCAATTATTTCCTGCGGTACGAACACCTGAGAAGAAGGGAGGATGTTTTATGGATCTCATCAATACTCTTTCCAAGCAGTATATGAAAAGCGAGCTTCCTGCTTTAAACGTTGGTGATACTGTTCGTGTAGACGTAAAAGTTAAGGAAGGCAACCGGGAGAGAATCCAGGCTTTTGAGGGTACCATCATCGCCAAAAAGCACGGCGGTATCCAGGAGACGATTACAGTCCGCCGTATTTCATATGGTGTGGGCGTAGAGAAGGTTTTCCCGGTACACTCCCCCAATATTGCTGATATCAAGACTGTCAGAAAAGGTAAAGTACGCAGGGCGAAGCTTTATTACCTCAGAGGCAGAGTCGGCAAGCGGGCCAAGGTCAAAGAAGACATCTAAATGCGAAAAAGGGGGGATTTTATCCACCCCTTTTTATTATTTTGCATATTTATTTTAAGGGAGGTAATCCCATAATGAATGATAACGAATTTGAAACACCTAGTTCAGGGAAAAAAATCAGTATAACTGGAGAAATATATGATTGGGCTCAGGCACTCGTTTTTTCTCTTGTGTTTATTGTTATATTGTTTACATTTTTCTTTCGGATAATCAGTGTTGTGGGAACTTCAATGGTTCCGACCCTGCATGAAAATGACAAGATCGTTGTAAGCAACCTCTTTTATCAACCTGCTCCCGGAGATATAGTTGTGCTGAGAAAAGATACGTTTATGTCAGAGCCAATCGTCAAGAGAGTTATTGCCGTAGAAGGTCAGACCGTAGATATAGATTTTATCTCTCATAAGGTGTCGGTTGATGGAATAACTCTTGATGAACCGTATATAAACGCTCTCACTGCAACACGCGGAGACGTGGAGTTCCCTATAAAAGTGCCTGAGGGCTGCATTTTTGTGCTTGGAGATAACAGAAATAAAAGCACAGATAGCCGATGGTCGGAACCAGGAATGATAGATACGCGGTATATCCTTGGAAAAGTTATATTCAGGGTGTATCCATTTGACGGTGTAGGCAGGGTAGAATAATATAATCAGGAGAACAAAATGAATATTCAGTGGTACCCCGGACATATGGCAAAGACACGGCGCATGATTGCTGATACACTAAAGATTTGCGATGTAGTGGTAGAAATAGTAGATGCAAGAATTCCCATTTCTAGCAGAAATCCTGATATCAACGAGCTTACTTCAGGCAAGCCGCGTCTGGTTGTGCTCAACCGAGTTGATCTAGCAGATCCAACTGAAACCAAAAAGTGGAGCTCACATTTTAGATCACAAGCGTTTGGAGTCATAGAGACAGATTGTAAATCTGGCAGAGGTACAGATAAATTTGCCTTAGCAGCTAAAGCAACTGTGAAGGACAAGCTTGAAAAGTATGCCCAGAAAGGTCAGAACAGAGCTGTAAGAGCAATGATTGTAGGTATTCCAAACGTTGGAAAATCATCACTTATCAACCGTCTTGCGCGAAGCAAACGCGCCAAAGCAGAGGATCGCCCAGGTGTGACTCGAAGTAAGCAATGGTTTTATCTTGAGGGTGGTCTCGAGCTCCTTGATACTCCGGGCATACTGTGGCCCAAATTTGAGGACCCCCGCACCGGTCTTATGCTTGCATTTACCGGCGCAATCCGGGATGAAATTATAGATACCGAGACTCTCGCCGCAAAGCTGCTCGAGGAGCTTTCTGAACGGTATTTCCAGCCTGTTTCTGAGCGGTTGAAGATTTCTGAAATAGGTAGAGGATTTGAAATGCTTGAGGCAGCGGGCAAAAAACGTGGATGTATGATTTCTGGAGGCGAAATAGATATGGACCGCATATCCGCGATAGTTCTCGATGAATTCAGGGCAGGAAAACTGGGACACATAACGCTTGAAACTGTTTCTATGCTAGAGGAACCAAACGATGGATCTATATGAATTCGAGAAAAAAATAACCGCAGAGCGCAACTTCTCATTATTTTGCGGCACCGATGAAGCGGGCAGGGGACCTCTTGCAGGTCCTGTTTTTGCCGCAGCGGTACATCTAGCAAATAGCAGGATAGAAGGTCTTAACGATTCTAAGAAACTGAGCGAAAAAAAACGTGAAAAACTTTTCTTAGAAATATGTGAAAAATCCAAATATTCTATTGCTTCCGCATCTGTCGAAGAGATAGAAAGTCTTAATATCCTTGAAGCATCCCAGCTCGCAATGAGGCGTGCAGTTGAAGAGCTGCAAAAAAAGGTAAAAGTCGAGCTTGTTCTTGTTGATGGTAATATAGCTAGAAATTTTCCTATACCTGCGATATGTATCGTTGGTGGTGATGGCAAATCCGCCTCTATTGCCGCAGCTTCGATACTGGCAAAGGTATCGCGTGACAGGTTTATGAGAGAAATGGATATCACATATCCTGATTACGGCTTTGCAAAGCACAAGGGATATGGCACAAAAGCGCATTATGAGGCGATTGCAAAGTATGGTCCATCCCCTATCCACAGGTTAAGTTTTTTAAAAAAATTTTATGCAAGACAAACCCCAAAGCCAAAATCGACTGGAGCTATAGGGGAAGACGTTGCTTTTGAATACCTTCAGGCGAAGGGATATTCTTTGATTACGCGCAATTTTCGTTGCAGATATGGAGAAATCGATTTAATAGTTAGCGATACAAGGTTCATTGTATTTGTAGAGGTGAAGCTCAGAGATAATGCAAGCTTTGCACAGGCGACAGAATTTGTAAGTAGTCACAAGCAGAAAAAATTACATCAAACCGCAGAGATGTGGCTTCAGGAAAACCCAACTTTGCTACAACCGAGATTTGATGTTATAGGTATTTATATACCACAAAGCAGCAAAAGCAAGATTGGAATTGACCATATAGAAAACGCCTTTTGAAAATATGGAGGAATATTGAATGAGGTATATAAGTACACGCAACAGCTCGGAAGCGGTCACCGCTTCCGAAGCGATTGCAAAAGGGTTATCTCCTGACGGGGGATTGTATGTTCCAGATGACATACCTGATTTGTCACTACTCGATTTTGCTGCGTTGACAGAG
>CALXAZ010000075.1 GCA_944386395.1 uncultured Clostridia bacterium | reverse complement strand
CATTCCTCAGCATATCCACATTGCATATGCTCTCCCTGTCCACTGCAAACGAAAATGCCTTCCTCATCGCTTCGCTATTAAAAGGTCCTCGTTCAGCATTAAATGCAATATATTGCATATGCGAAGTTGTATACTGCCACTCCTCATAGTCTCCTCCAAAGGAAACCGCGTCAGTTTTTGTGGGGTCCATATCAATGACGCTGACCGTACCCGACTCAAACGCATATATCATAGCATCCGCTTCTGGGAGATCTACTAGCTCAAGGCGCGTAAACTCTGAGGAAACGCCTCTCCAGTTCTCCCGGTTAAATTTCATATACGCCCCAGCGCTATCTTCTTCATACGTATATAATCCGCCTCCCAAAGGCACCTCTTCCTCACCCGTGCCATCCTTTACTACCGGGAAGTCCAGTAGAAGCTCATACCGCCCGTGCTCCTTCTCCAGCTCTATTATTACACCCCCATCCTCTTCTACCGTACAGCTTTTAACCAGCTTTAGCCTTGCCCCATAGCTCTCTGACGCAGCAGCAAGCTCAAGCGAATATTCTACATCTTCTGCTGTAACAGGGCTTCCATCGCTAAATTTTGCGTCGCTGTTCAGAGTCAACCTGTAGATATTTTCGCTGTGAGAAATGCCCTTGCACAGGCGTTTTTCAGCTTCAAAATCACTATTTATCACAAAAAGACTGTCATACATCAGCGAAGCGAGAGAAACATTCAAGCGACTTTCTGTTACAAATGGATTCAGGGAATAGTTTTTGGCATAAGCTATACCAAAGGTGCTAACTGTTGCAGCGCCATACGGAACGATAATCTCCGTCGGCTCAGACGTTTCGCCCGTCAATTCTCCTGGAAGAAGTCCCACATTGATATCTTCTTCCACGTTACATCCTGACAAAAACAGCACCATTACCATCATAAGCGCCGCAAATCTTCTCTTCACAATATCCTCCGCTCAATTTACTTGTCGAGAACAATCACTGCTCCCTGAAGCCCCCTAGCATTTCCGTCTCGCCGGTGTGACCAATACTTATCCCCTTCGCATTTGGTACATTCCTCACACACTGCTATGCTTTTGTCCGGCACTCCTGCATTTAAAAGCCAGAGCCGCGCAAACCCACGCAGATCAGGGAAAAACTTTTCCCCTCTCCGTTCTATAAGCCCGGTATCCTTCCCAAAAACATCGCAAAGCGCATCCCGGACGTCAGCATCCACCTCAAAACAGTCCTGTTCAATACAAGGACCCACCGCTGCCACTACATCTCCGGCATCACTCCCATACTCGCTTGCCATCACCTCAAGCGCTTTCAATATCACTCCGTTTGCTATACCCCTCCAGCCCGCATGCACTGCCGCAATACATCCGGCAGCTTTGTTGTAGAGCAGCACAGGCACGCAATCCGCGGTGTAAATGACCAACGCTTTCCCCGGAACCGCTGTGACAAGTGCATCGCAGTCGAAAGGCACCGGAGCAAAAGCATCTCCTCCATCGCTTTCCCTCACAACACGGACTGTATTTCCATGTACCTGCCTTGATATCACAAAGTCCCTGTCGTCAAATCCAACCGCCTCACCCAGTAAGCGATAGTTTTCAAGTGTGCTTTCACGGCTGGTGTTTGTATTTCTAGAGAGATTCATCGACGAATAAATGCCTGTACTGCATCCGCCTATCCTTGTTGTAAAGGCATGACGAACCCCTCCGGCACCCTCCATCAGCCTGGAAAGCAGCAGGAGAACCTCTCCTTTCTTCGCATAAAAGAAACCGCTTCTATCCATTGTAATATTTACTTCCATCGCGACCGTGGCAACGCTTAAATTTCAACCCGCTGCCGCACGGACAGAGCTCATTTGGACCTATCTTCCGCCCCTTTGCCCTGACTGGCTGCTTCTTCTGCGGCTCGCTGTCTCCGTGTGAAGCAACCATGTTGCGGACGACCTGCCTCTTCTGTGGCTCGGCATCTGTTATACGGGAAAGGAACATCATTCGCGCTGTGTCATCGCGTATCCCGTTTATCATCTCCTCAAACATGTCGAAGCCCTCGCGCTGGTACTCCTTTTTCGGATCATTTTGTCCGTACGCTCTCAGACCTATCCCCTGCTTTAGCTCCTGCATCGCATCAATATGATCCATCCAGCGCCTGTCAACAACGTATAGCAATACTCTTCGCTCAAGATAGCGCATCTTCTCTTCGCCAAACTCGCGCTCCCGGCTGTCATATACCTTCTTTGCCTTGTCTATGAGCAGATTAGCAATATCCGCCTGCTTCATCCCGTTAAGGGTGTCTTTATCGATTGATATCTCTCCCTTTTCGAGAAATACACCCTCAAACTTTGCGCATATCTCATCTATCTGCCACGTATCGGCAAAGTCCTGCTCGCCAAGTATTGATTGTACAGTTCGTGTAATGCTGTCCTCTATCATCGCAATTATCTCGGGACGCAGATTTTCATTGTTAAGGACCTTATTCCGCTGGGAATATATAATCTCACGCTGGGAGTTCATCACGTTGTCGTATTCGAGGACCGTTTTTCTTGCCTGATAGTTCCGGCTCTCTACGCGCTTCTGGGCGGACTCTATGATATTTGACATGACCTTCTGGTCAAACTGCATATCATCCTCTACCCCAACCGAATTCATCACCCGGACAAGCTTATCCTGAGCAAATAAGCGTAAAAGGTCATCTTCTGCCGAAATGAAAAACCTGCTCTCCCCCGGATCTCCCTGACGTCCCGCACGCCCGCGCAGCTGGTTGTCTATTCTTCTCGACTCGTGCCGCTCACTTCCTACGATAAAAAGACCACCCGCTGCTATAACCTTTGCAGCCTCTTCCTTTATCTCCCCTTCAAAGCTCTTTACAAGCTCATTGAACTCTGCCCTGATATCAAGTATTGCCTGATCCTCAGTCTGACTCTGACCATCAGCTTCTGCCACAAGCTCCTCAGGATATCCTCTTTTTTTGAGCTCATGCCGAGCCATAAACTCCGCATTACCTCCAAGCATGATATCAGTTCCACGACCTGCCATGTTTGTAGCTATCGTAACTGCACCCAGCTTACCTGCCTGGGCAACTATCTCAGCCTCCTGTTCATGATATTTCGCGTTCAAAACATTATGCTTTATCCCCAGCTTTTTCAGCATTGCAGAAATTTTTTCGCTCTTTTCTATCGATACTGTACCCACCAGTACCGGTTGTCCCTTTGCATGGCACTCCTCGATCTGCCTGATTATAGCACGGCTCTTTCCCTCTATCGACTTGAAGAAAGCATCCGGGTAATCCTTTCTTATCATGGGCTTATTTGTCGGAATCTCAACTACATCAAGCCGATATATCTCCCGAAATTCCTCCTCCTCGGTCAGCGCCGTTCCCGTCATACCTGAAAGCTTGTTATACAGGCGAAAATAATTTTGAAATGTTATCGTGGCAAGCGTTTTCGACTCTTTTTCTACCTTGACTCCCTCTTTCGCCTCTATTGCCTGATGAAGCCCATCGGAATAACGGCGTCCAAACATAAGCCTGCCCGTATATTCGTCGACTATTATTACCTCTCCATCCTTCACCACATAATCCACATCCCGCTTCATCAGACCTCTGGCACGTATTGCCTGATTTATGTGATGTGATATTGTGCTGTTTTCCGCATCACCCAGATTTTCGATATTAAAAAACCTTTCAGCCTTCTCGATGCCATGAGCAGTGAGAGTGACCGTTCTCGCCTTTTCATCAACGATATAGTCGCCATCTATGTTTTCATCCTCTTCCTGCTTTGTATCCACCTCTGTCACCCTTATCGCCTTCAACCGTGAAGCAAAAAGGTCAGCCCTCTCATAAAGGCCGCTCGATGCCTCTCCTTCTCCAGAGATAATCAGCGGTGTCCGCGCTTCGTCTATAAGTATCGAGTCCACCTCGTCCACTATTGCAAAGCTCAGTGGACGCTGTACAACTCCCTCCTTGGAAATCGCCATATTATCCCTCAGGTAATCAAACCCAAACTCATTATTTGTGCCATAGGTTATATCTGCAGCATACGCAGCTCGCCTCTGTTCAGGAGTGACATCGTGTATTACAAGACCAACCGTAAGCCCTAAAAAGCGAAATATCTTGCCTATAAGCTCACTGTGATATTTCGCAAGATAATCATTTACAGTTACTATATGCACACCTTTCCCGCTAAGGGCATTGAGATACGCAGGCATTGCAGCAACGAGGGTTTTACCCTCACCGGTTTTCATTTCGGCTATCCTGCCCTGATGGAGTATTATCCCACCTATTATCTGTACATGATACGCCCGCTTCCCAAGCACACGCACCCCCGCTTCTCTCGCAACGGCAAATGCCTCGGGAAGTATATCATCCATAGTCTCGCCGGAGGCGAGACGGCGCTTAAACTCGTCTGTTTTTGCCCTGAGCTCTTCCGCACTGAGCTTTTGCATTACGGGCTCGAAATTTTCCACTGCCTTCACCAGCGGAGCTATCTTTTTAAGTTCTCTCTCACTGCGCGTTCCAAAAATTTTGGTTACAAGTCCCATTGGTTACGACCTTTCTCTTTTATTGCTATATATCCAGTGTCCACAGGATGCTTTTTGGTATCAGCCTTATCTGTAACAAAATCTTTATTATTCCATTTCAGCATTATAACACAAATATCCCCGCATTAACAGCCAAAAAAAGTAAACTCTTTTTAAATTTTTCTATGCCGCTTTACACAACTGCCTAAACCGGCTATAATAAAAATATATAATGGTTATTATTATACATTTACGCAGATTTTTCCTATATATACATTCAGGAGGAACTATGATTTAAAGCCCATTTATATCTGACAAATACAAAACTTATTGGAGGTAACACCTGTTTATGATAGAATTTGATGAATATAAGTCAAAGCTCAATGCTGCCCGCCCAAGGCTTGCTGAGCTTGAGGGGGCTCTCAACCTCGCAGAGGCGCGGGCAGAGATCGAAAAGCTCGAAGCGGAAGCGTGAGCCGATGGGTTCTGGGACGACCTTGAAAACTCGCAAAAGGTTCTCCAGCGCACAAAGCAGCTGCGTGATAAGGTTTCAATATACGATAATCTAAGCAAAATGCTTGATGACATGCTGACAATGTGTGAGCTTGCTGTAGAAGAAAACGATAACAGTCTTCTTCCCGATCTTGAGCACGAATATTCAGAGTTTGAACAAAAGCTCGAGGAAGCCACACTCTCCACCCTGCTCAGCGGAGAATATGACCATAACAACGCTATGCTTTCTTTCCATGCCGGTGCCGGCGGTACAGAAGCCCAGGATTGGGCGCAGATGCTTTTCCGTATGTATACCCGCTGGGCTGAGCGACATGGTTTTAAATACAAGACGCTCGATTACCTCGATGGAGACGAGGCCGGTCTGAAAAGCGCTGTCATTGCGATAGAGGGTGAAAATGCATATGGATACCTGAAAGGTGAAGCTGGTGTCCACAGGCTCGTCCGCATCTCTCCTTTCGACGCATCCGGCAGGCGCCACACATCGTTTGCTGCAATAGAGGTCATGCCTGAAATATCGGACGACACTGACATTGAGATCCGCGATGAAGATCTCCGCGTTGACACATATCGCTCCGGAGGCGCCGGGGGGCAGCATGTAAACAAAACGGACTCTGCCGTTCGCATTACTCATATCCCAACCGGTATAATCGTCGCCTGTCAAAATGAGCGCAGCCAACATCAGAACCGTGAAATGGCAATGAGAATGTTGAAAGCTAAACTTCTTGAGATAAAGGAACGCGAGCACCTCGACAAGATCGAAGACATCAAGGGCGCTCAAAAGGCAATCGAATGGGGAAGCCAGATACGCTCATATGTATTTATGCCATATACGCTTGCAAAGGATCACCGCACCGGGTTTGAAAACGGGAACATTGGAGCAGTCATGGACGGAGATATAGACGGATTTATAAACGCATATCTCAAGGCAGTTGCTACAGGCACCCTTGAAACAAAGTAAAATTAAAATTTCGCTTGTATCGCTTGTATTTTGTTTTTTTATATGATATTATATTTTAGTATCTGGATTTGCATACAATTCTCTTCTCGGAGGTGTTAGATTATGAAAATTGCTCTTACGATCATTCAGGTGCTTTCCTGCCTGTTTCTAATTGCCGTTGTCCTCCTCCAGCAGGGTAAAAAGAGCGGGCTCGGTGTAATTTCGGGCGCCGCTGACACTTTCCTTGCGCAGGGTAAGGCCAGGGGCATCGACGAAATGCTGGCAAAGGCAACGACATGGGTTGCAATTGCATTTATCCTTCTCACTCTTTCGCTTAGTCTAGTTCACTAATAAAAGAGGAATGCCTGCAGACAGAAACTGTTTGCAGGCATTTTGTTCTATTTCAAAACAGATAAATTTATGGAGGTAACTTATTGAATATCAGCATCCTATCTTACTTTGAAGGCACTGGCAGTCAGTCTGCCAGCGCAGAAACACTATACCAGTGGTATTCCGGTCTCTGCGAAGACCCTGTCCCAACCTGGAATGAGTTTTTACAAGAGCTTAATAGGCTCACTTGCGACGGGTATATCGTACAAACAAAAAAGAAAAACTACACACTTCCATCTTATCTAGGGATGGTTGCTGGAAAGTTTTCTTCAACTAAAGGTCGCTTTGGCTTTGTCATGCCTCTGAATGGAGGTGACGATATATTTATTCCTGCACATTACCGGAAAGATGCTTGGCACGGCGATACCGTGCTTTGCCGTGTCACGGAGGCAAAATCAGATCCTTCCCACCTGACTGAAGGCAAAATCGAGCGTGTCGTATCGCGGGGGGTAAGCTCTGTAAGTGGAACTGTAAAAAGGATACGTGGCAGGCTCTTTCTCATCCCCGATAATGAACGGCTCGCTTCTAAAATAGACATAATCTCAAATCCCGCAGGAGCAAAACCCGGAGATAAGGCGGCTGTGGAAATAAGCCGCTATGGTCGAAATCCGACGGGCTCCATTGTAAAAGTTTTCGGTAGCGCATCGAGCCGCGATGCAGCCGCCGCTGCTGTGCTCTACTCGTACGGCATAGACCCGATTTTCCCCGGTGAAGTTCTCCGCGAAGCCTCCTCGCTACCACAGAAACTATTGCCGGAGGCGGCTGAAGGTAGGCTTGATCTCCGCAACAGGCTAATTTTTACTATTGACGGAGATGACTCCAAGGATCTCGACGATGCAGTAAGCCTTGAGCTTGACCCCAGCGGTAACCCTGTGCTCGGAGTGCACATCGCTGACGTAAGCCACTATGTTTTACCTTTTTCTCCACTAGACAATGAAGCTCTCAAGCGAGGCACCTCCGTTTA
>CALXAZ010000074.1 GCA_944386395.1 uncultured Clostridia bacterium | reverse complement strand
TGTCGTGCTTTTCCGCAGTAATCCCTGTCATAGGCTGGAACCAATGGGTATAATGTGTAACACCCTTTTCAATAGCCCAGTCCTTCATTGCGTTTGCCACGACATTCGCAACCGAGCTATCGAGCGTATTTCCAAGCTCGATAGTCTGCTTAACGGCAATATACACATCCTTCGGTAGCCTGTCGCGCATAACGCTGTCATTAAATACCATACTTCCAAAGAGCTCGGGGACATTGTTCATAAGAATTCCTCCTTAAAGCTTTTCCCTTGCAAAAAAGGCACCGCGGGAACACTCCCACAGCGCCTTTGCTGTTTACGGTATCAAGTATAAGCCAGTGCTCCGCCCATTGTCAATATTTTCTTTGTTGTCAAATTGCGCAAGCTTTTACCCTCATATCCCATATAATTTTGCGCAAGATATAAAACTACATCGCACTCCCCCATCCCCATTCTATTTCCATTCTCAAATTACTCGCAATCTGTTTCGACCGAACCCTTTATTTAATGATCGAAATCATGTATAATAGGAATATGCTTCAGGACAAGGACAAGCTTTGCGGCGATAGGAGGGCAGAAAATGGAAAGCATACTGATAGTTTCAAGCTCGGAGCATGTTCAAAAATACCTAGAAGAGCTTGTCCGCCCTGCCGGCTTTTCCATCTGCGTTGCCAGCTCAGGACAGGACGCCCGTAATATAATGTCCCGAAGCCCCTCCGGCATAGTTATTGTCAGCGCTCCCCTGGCAGACGAATTTGGGCACGAGCTCTGCATTGAGCTTACGCAAAAGTATCACAGCGGAGCGGTCATCATCGTGAAAAATGAACTTGCCGAAAAAATCTCCTTAAAGGTTGAAGACCACGGCGTTTTTGTGCTCGAAAAGCCGGTAGGAAAAAAGCTTTTTTTTCAATCATTAAGGCTCGTTTCGGCATTTCATCGCAAGTTTTTGGCACTTGAACAGGAAAATGATAAATTGAGGGATAAAATTAAGGAAATTCGCCTAGTTGACAGGGCCAAGTGTGTTCTGATACAATATCTTGAAATGACCGAGCCCTCTGCCCACCGCTATATTGAAAAACAGGCCATGGACATGCGGCTCACCCGGCGCGAGATCGCCGAAAACATACTGAAAACCTATGAAACGTAAAATTTTATTTATACAGGAGGAAGCCATGCAGAAGAAAGCGTATCTTGTTCTTGAGAACGGCAGGGTTTTTGAGGGCAAGTCATTTGGTGCTTCGGGCAGCGTCATAGGGGAACTTGTTTTTACTACTGCTATGACAGGTTATCTCGAAACCCTTACCGACCCGAGCTATTACGGACAGATTGTTATTCAGACATTCCCTCTCATCGGCAATTATGGTATTATTCCCTCCGATTTTGAGAGCTCCCATCCCCATTTAAAAGGTTATATTGTCCATGAGTGGTGTCAGGAACCGTCCAACTTCCGCAGTGAGGGCGAGCTTGATGCTTTTTTAATGTCCAAGGGCATCATTGCCATGTATGACATCGACACTCGTGCGCTTACACGTATAGTCCGTGAATATGGCGTTATGAACGCTATGATAACCTCCAACACTCCTGTACCTGAAGACATTCTGCCAAAGCTAAAGACTTACACAATAACAAACGCGGTGAAATCAGTCTCGACCGGCGAGCACACTGTCACCGGCAGCGGCAACCGCAAGATAGTCCTCTGGGATTTCGGTGCAAAGGCAAATATCGCCCGTGAACTTGTAAAGAGGAACTGCACAGTGCATATTCTTCCTGCCTCAACAACAGCGGAGGAAATAGCTGCAATGCATCCAGATGGTATAATGCTCTCCAACGGTCCCGGCGATCCGGCGGAAAACACAGAGATAATCAGTCAGCTCGGAAAGCTCTGCGAGCAGAAGATCCCGACATTTGGGATATGTCTTGGACACCAGCTCCTCGCTCTCTCACAGGGAGCTAAAACCGAAAAGCTCCACTATGGGCATCGCGGCGCAAACCAGCCAGTCCGTGAAACCGCAACAGGCAGGGTATTTATCACAAGCCAGAACCATGGGTATGCCGTTGTCAACGATTCTTTACCGGAAGGCGCAAAAATGAGCTTTGCCAACGCAAACGACGGAACCTGTGAAGGCGTAGACTATTCATATATGCCCGCCTTTTCAGTGCAGTACCACCCAGAGGCATCCGCAGGTCCGCTGGACACCAACTTCCTGTTCGACCGCTTTATATCACTTATCGACAGTAACAAAAAGGAGGTTAAATAATGCCGCTCAATGAAAAACTTAAAAAAGTAATGGTAATCGGCTCCGGTCCGATAGTAATCGGTCAGGCGGCAGAATTTGACTATGCCGGAACGCAGGCGTGCCGCGCTTTAAAAGAGGACGGGCTTGAGGTCGTGCTTGTCAACTCCAATCCTGCCACAATAATGACGGACAACGCCATCGCTGAGAAAATATATATCGAGCCCCTCAACCTGGAAACTGTTAAAAGAATAATTGAGAAGGAAGAACCTGGCAGCCTGCTTTCTACGCTTGGCGGTCAGACGGGGCTTACCCTCTCGATGCAGCTTGCAAAGGAGGGCTTTCTGCAGTCCCACGGGGTAACGCTGCTCGGCGCAAACCCAGAGACGATAGACCGCGCCGAGGATCGTCAGCTCTTCAAGGAAACGATGCAGAAAATTGGACAGCCCGTCATACCTTCCACCGTCACAAATGACGTTGAACACGCGATAAAATTTGCTGATGAGATAGGTTATCCCGTAATCATTCGCCCAGCCTTTACCCTAGGAGGCACAGGCGGCGGAATAGTAAACAACGAAAAAGAACTCATTGAAATCGTTTCAAACGGTCTGTATCTCTCCCCGATACATCAGGTGCTTGTTGAAAAATGTATCTCAGGCTGGAAAGAGATAGAGTTTGAAGTCATGCGTGACAGTCACGGCAATGTGATAACTGTATGTTCGATGGAAAATTTTGATCCAGTCGGTGTACACACTGGGGACTCGATAGTTATCGCTCCTGCTGTTACCCTTTCTGACAAAGAATATCAGATGCTTCGTTCGGCAGCTCTCGCT
>CALXAZ010000073.1 GCA_944386395.1 uncultured Clostridia bacterium | reverse complement strand
CCAAAGTAGAGAGGATAACATGCGCCTGCGTGACCAGACGACACGCAAGCGCATGGATACTCAGCCGCCGAAACAACGGTTTTTCATCCATTAGGCGGCATACCTATTTATTGTATTTTATCCCGGGTTATATGTAGATAATGCATCACTTAGTTGTAACATCCATGTTGGATAATCCTGTCCGAAACTTGGATTTACTATGTTCATAAATTCAATTTGTCCATTGTTATATGTTCCACTACAAGTAAACTGATAATTAATCTCTTCATACATGACAATAAAATCAACTTCAACTAAGAGAAACATATCCTCAAGCCGGGTTCGGGAAAATTTTGCACTCGCTTCTCGAAGAATCACACCTTGATCTTTCAACCCTGATAATGCTGTGAATACACCATCAGAATTTCCTATATAAGTTTGAATTGCTTCTTCATCGTATGTCTGTACTGCCTTTGCCGCGTTTTGAGCGCAATAGTATGCTGGAATACATTCCCATGCAAATCCATTTCCCCCAAGAATACCATTAAGAGTGGGAATGAGAAGAAGTAAAATTAAGAATGCTGAGATCATATAAGCAAGCATTCTTTTTTTTACTGCCTTTACCTTTTGAATAATTTCGTTTTCTGAATAAGTGATAGTATTCTTTACCGCAAGGTCAATTTCGTCCGTATATTTCTCTGTTTTTTGTCGCTCCCCTGAAATTATTTCCGTGACAGTAACCCCTAATGCTGCTGCCAACGGTTCAAGTAGTGATATATCTGGGGTACACAGACCACGCTCCCACTTTGAAACGGCTCTATCTGTAATATGAAGCAAGTCTGCAAGTTCCTTTTGTGTCATACTTTTTTCTTTTCTAAGCTCCTTAATGAAAACACCTGTTTTTATGTTATCCATATCTTTCCCCCTTCTTTGGTTATAATTATAAATGAAACCCGTTAATAAAGCACCAAACCATAGGTTGAGTTTGTTGCTATTCATTATTTGCTATGTATGCTGCTTAGTTTTCCCACTTTTTCTGCCACAGGAATCAGAAACAGGGCAGGGAACAGCAAAAAAGCCGTGCAGATCAGCCCCCATGGAATGGAAAGCTGCTGTGCCACAAATCCTACCAGAGGCCCGCCAAGGATTTGACCGAAAGAGTCCATCTGCCCGTTTGTTGAAAAGACGGTAGCCCGCATTTTCTCCTCTATATGCTCATTCATCCACGCCGCTAGAACCGGCTCTTTCAGGCTGCGCATCAGCCCGGTGATTAAAAATACTGCCAGCATAAACCAAAAGCTTTTTCCCAATGCAAACAGGATCAGACCAAGAATATATCCGGCACTTGTAAAAAACACCACACCTGTTCGTCCGGTAGTTCCTCTTTTTTTCAGGTAAACGATCAGAACCTGTGAAACGAAAATGCCGAGTCCGCTGCCAAGCAAACTCATAACACCAAACCAAGTCACAAAGTAAAACAGTCCAAACGATGGCATTATGGTATCTTCCAAAAAGTGAGCAGTGGAAAGCCGGTCAAAGCCCTCACTGGCAAGGCCGCCACAAAAAGTGATCGCCAGCAGTGCAAGCAATACAGGTGCTCCCTTGATAAAATTCAAATTCACTTTAAACAGCCCCAGCATATCGGCAAGCAGGCTGTTCGTTTCCTCCCGAACAGGAGAAAAATTTGTTTCCGGCATAATACGAAGCAATACCAGACCCAAAATCAGACAAAGCAATCCTGCCGTGACAATAGGCAGCCGTAAATCCAAATTGCCGAGCAGAGTACCCAGCACCACGCCAAGCATGCCTCCCGCCTGAGCGATTTGGCCGCCACGAAGAAATATTTTATCCATAGGACAATTTCTCTCTTCGGAAGAAATCCAAGCCTCCAAAGCGCCGCTGATAAAGGTATCGCCGCACCCCCAAACAACTTGAGCAATCAGCACGGTTGCAAACCAAGGGAGAGCGCCTTCTAGCACAAAACCGACACCATATAAAAATACTCCAATCAAAACAGAGCGTCTACGGCTGTAAAGATCCGCCACCACACCGGTGGGGATTTCCAACAAAAAACAGGATGTTTCCAGAACAGTTCCTACCAGTATCAGCTCAAAAGCATTTAATCCGACTACTTCTAAGTGGTACACCAGAGAAAGCACTGTGGCCATTGAAAACATTAGGGAAAAACAAAACTTAAACAACAGATACACAGAACAAGCCTTAAAACGCATAAAAATATTCTCCTTTACGAATCAGTGGGCAATAACTGTTTGTATAAAACAAGTCAAATCAGATTGCCCAGCTGCCGTATAAAACAGGCACACTCTGTGAATCTTTATCAACAATCAATACGATTGAGTTTATCTAAAAAGATCCCTCAGAGCATCATTGGCTTTCAGATAAGACTTGTATTGATTTGTAAAGACTGACATCGCAAATACCTATTGAGTTTATAAAATTATCACTAATCTGCCATATAGCTTAATATTTAATTATATTATTTAATGTGAATTTTGTCAATGAGTGCATTTTAGCCTAATGTAAATAAATATGCCATCAAATGATAAAACCGCCTAAACGGTTTTTCTTTGTTCAAGAGGTTTCTGTCAAATATAAATCAGTTGTGTGTTTACAATTTCCATTACATTATTACGAGTATTATTCATCTTTTGCACCCATTGCATAGTATCTTCAGCTTTTAGCTTTTCCGTAACATTTTCTTTTTCGGCGACTTGTTTTACCAACCGAAAAAACAGTTCTTCTGCCTGCGCATCAATATCGGCAAGGTAACTGTTCAGTTTACCGCTTGTCAGCAGGTTAATATACCGCACTGATGCCTTTTAAGATACCTTGCGTGCCGATATCCCCATATGCCAATGAGTTGTCCTTCTTCGGGCGGTAATGTTAGATCAAGAAGATAATAATCGCCTTGTAATGTATATCTGATACCTGTTTGCTTGGTATAAATCTTATGCTGCATAATTACGCCTCCTTGCAGGTCACTTTGAACTTCTTTTTCTTTGCGTTTATGATTTTAAGCAAAAGTTCGTCAACTGCGTCGGTGTATCTTCCGTTGCTAATTAAACGGTTCCTTAATTCATTCAAGCTGTTAATAATCATTCTACGTTCTATTCATCAAGCACTATGCAATATTTTTCTTTCATCACTGTCACTCCATCAATAAATCTTCAAAAGGCGTTTCGGAAGTGACGAAAGTATCAAGCATAAATTTAGCTCCTAAGCGAAATTCCATAATAAAACTGTCTAAATTAGATTCCCAATGCTCCAAGCGTTTACATAATCGAGAAACCGCTTCTCGTTTCATCAGATAGTGCTATCGTTAGGAAATCTTTATTCGTCATTAATATTTTGATTTGTTTCTGAACAGCCTTGTTTTGCTTTGTACTTCTCGCTTGTGGCTCAATGTTTCCGTAGTAAAATTCTTCAATAAAGTTTTTCATTATGTAATCCTCTGTTACGATTCAATTATCCCACTAATTCAATCAAACTGGCTGATTACAAAAGCCAAAGGGAGGCAACTTCCTTACGAAGTGCCTCCCTTTTAGGGCTTTTTTGGTACCCGGTAGGGGAGTCGAACCCCTGTTACCGCCGTGAGAGGGCGGTGTCCTAGGCCACTAGACGAACCGAGCACAAAACTCACGTGGATTTATTATACAGGATTTTCGC
>CALXAZ010000072.1 GCA_944386395.1 uncultured Clostridia bacterium | reverse complement strand
CCTCATGACAGTGATATTCGGGATCAGTACGTATCCGCGTCTCTTCTCCGACAGCTAATATGTGAAGGTTTCATCGATGAAGCGTTGAAATATATTCCTCCTGCTGCTGCTACAATATTCGAAAATTGCATTTCTGAAGGTTTGGGTCCTTCGGATCCATATATTACCGATCTTCTTATGCTTTCACAGCTCAAGAGGATGACAGATATACAGTTTGAACAACTTCCAGATGTATCAGAAGGTCTTGGATACAGGGTATGTAGTGCGGTGAAGCAAGCGACCAGTGCTGGAGAAGCTGCTGATATTGCTAAAACAAAACGATATACGCATGCAAGGATTCGTAGAATACTGCTCTCTGCATATCTGGGAATATCAAAAAAGCTTGCTGAAAAGCCCTTGCCATATATAAGAGTACTTGCATTTAATGATACCGGTCGCAATATACTCCGCAAAATGAAGGATACGGCAAGCCTACCCATACTTACAAAAACAGCAGACGTAATTAAGCTTTCAGAAGATGCTCGAATGATTTTTTCAGCCGAAGCCCTTGCAAGCGATTTATATAGCTTGTCCTGTCCCGACAAAAACCTCAGAAAATCGGGCAGAGATTATATAGTTTCACCCATATATGTAAAATAACTGCCATATGCTCATATACTGTTATATAAGGAACTGATGGGAGGGTACAGTTATGGGCAGCAGAATAGTTGACCTGAGAATGAAAGAAGTTATAAATATACGGGATGGTAGTAGACTTGGATTTATAAACGACGTCGAGATAGATGTAGAGTGTGGTAGAGTGGTTGCTGTTATAGTACCAGGAAGATGCAGATTTTTCTTTTTCTCTACTGGAGAAGACTATGTCATACCCTGGCACGCGATAAAGAAAATAGGCGAAGACATTATTCTTGTGGACTTTGAATGTAAGGGTAATCCACGTCCCAGGAGAGAGAGACGAGGGTGGTTTTAAATTAATAGCTCGATAAGAGAAATTTTTCTTGCAATATTATAGCCAATGTGCTATCATAGTACCGCATTACGCACATCTGCAGCGCCGGCGTCCGGTCGGAGACGCTCCGCAAGCCGGAAATCAGGCTGTAGATGGAGGTAAAACCGAAGGAGGAAGTAAATAATGGCAATCATCTCTATGAAACAGCTGCTAGAGGCTGGTGTACATTTCGGTCATCAGACGCGCAGATGGAACCCGAAAATGGCTCCTTACATCTTTACGGAGCGCAATGGTATCTATATTATCGATCTCCAGAAAACCGTAAAGAAGCTTGAAGAGGCATATTATTTTGTCCGTGACATCGCGGCTGATGGTGGTTCGGTGTTGTTTGTTGGTACAAAGAAACAGGCTCAGGACGCTATCCGAGAAGAGGCGGAAAGAGTTGGAATGTACTATGTAAACGCTAGATGGCTCGGCGGTATGCTCACAAATTTCAAAACAATGCGCCAGCGCATTGACCGTCTTACTCAGCTCCGTAAAATGCAGGAAGACGGCACCTTTGACATGCTCCCCAAAAAGGAAGTTATCAAGCTTAATCTCGAGATTGAAAAGCTCGAAAAATATCTCGGCGGCGTAAAAAATATGAAAAAGCTCCCGGGTGCTATCTTTATTGTCGATCCGCGTAAAGAGCGCAATGCTATCGCTGAAGCTCACAAGCTTGGTATTCCGATAGTTGCTATCGTTGATACTAACTGTGATCCTGATGAAATCGACTATGTTATCCCTGGGAATGATGACGCTATACGCGCAATCAAACTAATATCTCAGACAATAGCTAATGCTGTTCAGGAAGGTCGCCAGGGCGAAGATATTACCCTCGACGAGGAAGTGGCAGAGGCAGTAACTGAAGCAGAGGCTGAGAAGATTAACGAGACTGACGAGTCTGCCGAGTAATCAGGGCGTAAAAATCTTAGGAGGTTTATTAAAATGGCATTTACAGCTAAAGATGTACAGACACTGCGCGAAATGACCGGAGTAGGTATGATGGACTGCAAAAAGGCTCTCCAGGCTACCGATGGCGATATGGACGCCGCAGTTGCTTTTCTTCGTGAAAAGGGTCTTGCTGCCGCTGCAAAAAAAGCGAGCAGAATCGCAGCTGAGGGTCTTGTTTATGCAAACGTATATGACAATGGCATTGGTGTTATACTCGAAGTTAACAGCGAAACCGATTTTGTTGCAAAAAATGAAGACTTCCAGAAATTTACCCGTGATGTTGCCGATGTAATAGCCAAGGAAGCGCCTGCTGATATCGATTCCCTTATGGAAATGAAATACGCAGATTCTGATCTCACTGTTGCCGATCTTCAGCGTGAAAAGGTTCTTGTTATCGGCGAAAATATTAAGATACGTCGCTTTGAGCGTTATTCTGAGGGCACAAGTGTTGCTTATGTCCATATGGGCGGCAAAATTGGCGTTCTTGTGAATATGAGTGTTGATGGGATAAATAATCCTACCGCAGTTACCGAACTTGGCAAGGATATTGCAATGCAGATAGCCGCAATGAATCCTCGTTTCCTCAATCGCGATCAGGTTGATGAGGAAACTCTTGAAGCGGAGAGAAAGATACTCATTGCTCAGGCAGCTGAGGAAGGTAAGCCTGCTGCTGTTGACGAAAAAATTGTTGCTGGACGCATGAATAAGTTTTATCAGGAAAATTGTCTGCTAGATCAGGCTTTTGTAAAAGAGAACAAAATCTCTGTGCAGAAGCATGTTGATGCAGTGGCAAAGGAGCTTGGCGGTAAAATAGTGGTCAACAGCTTTGTCCGTTTTGAAAAGGGCGAAGGTCTGGAAAAAAGAAATGATAATCTCGCAGATGAGGTTGCAAAAATGGTTGGCGGGAAATAATATTACTAAAGTCTCTATAAGCCGGCACATATGTGCCGGCTTTTTTGCAAAAACTACAAGT
>CALXAZ010000071.1 GCA_944386395.1 uncultured Clostridia bacterium | reverse complement strand
GCACCATGACCACCTTCCAGGCGAGGAAACGGTGGAGCCGAAAGGCAAGCTGAATGACGTAAACTGGCCCGCCGGGAGAAAAATCCCACGGCGGGCCGGTTTTCGCTGTCTGTGGGCAAATATGTGGTCAAGAGGTGCTTGACCGGTAAAAGAGCCATGGATTTGTGCTTAAAGTAGGATGGTTTGAGCGATAATTGGCAATCTTCAGGAAGAATAATTGAGAGTATCTAACCTGTGCTGACACAAACAAAGAAATAGAGGAAATTTAACCAACTATGAGGCGTTGTTTCAATATGGTAAATATTGTTTCGTTAAATAATTCTTTTTAATCTTTGTCGTCATAGTATGCTTTTACGTGAATTGATCAATATTCATCATGTAATATTGGGACAACACAGAGCTGCTTTGTGCAGTTCTGTTTTTATATAGTTATATTCTTTGTATTAACCCGAAAACGGGTATTTCTACATAGATTTTTTGCTATGATTTAAGTAACCCAAAAACGGGTAATGGGTAATGATATTGACGAGGACGAATTGTGATGGATTATTCCGAGCTTTATGTGAAACGAATTCGTAAATTGTGTAAAGAGCGCGGTATTGCAATTAACAGACTTGCCACAATGAGCGATGTAAAGCAATCTACACTTGACAATATTGTTAGAGGACTTACGAAGAACCCGAGAGTAAAGACCTTGCATAAAATAGCACTTGCTTTCAACATGACATTGGCAGAGTTTTTGGATTTTCAAGAACTCAACGAGTATTCGTTTGACGAAGACGATATTGAAGAATGATCGGAATCTCAGATCTGCAACGGGGGAGTTCCACAATGACTCAAAGCTTGCATTTTAGTGCATCTACAAGTGTGAAAAATTTGTTCGGCCGCGGTCTGGTTACAGATCAAGTTGCGGCTGTATTTGAGTTGGTCAAGAACTCTTATGACGCTGATGCAAAAGAAGTGGAGATTATTTTTTCCAATCTTACTTCTGAGAAAGCTTCATTGACCATTTACGACGATGGCACCGGCATGAATCTTTCTGACATAGAAACAAAGTGGATGATAATTGGTACTGACAGCAAAAAAGGCACCATGTATTCCCCAATTTACCAGCGTCCTTTAAATGGAGACAAAGGAATAGGACGTTTTTCTGTTGATAGATTAGGATCCTTTTTACATATGGAAGCTCAGAAACGAGGAACTACAGAAAGATATTTAGCTGATTTTGATTGGACACTTTTTGATGGCGAATCGCGGAACATAAGTGAAATCGAAATTCCATATATCAAAAAATCCGGAGAAAAAAACAAACATGGAGTTTCTCTCACAATTTCCGGCCTCAGAGATATCTGGGATGATGGTAAACTGCGTGAGTTATATAGAAATCTAAGACAGTTTAAGAGCCCGTTCGCTCAAGATGATAATTTCAAAATTTTTATTACGGCTCCGGAATTTGGCTACCATAAAAGAGAAGTAACTGTCGAAAAATTAGAAGGTGTTAGTTCTCTCTGGATGACAGCAGAAATCTCTGACACTAATCCTGAAATCATACGGATAACGGTAAACAAGGATGGCCTCGAATATGAGTCTATTCAAACCAATTCATTTTCTTTTGGTAGTATCAAAACTCAAGTTTTTATGTTTAACCAAGGTGACAAGATCCGCTTCGCTAATCGCTACGGTCTACGTGTACGCGATTACGGAAATATCCGTTTATATAGAGATAGCTTTAGAATTTATCCATACGGCGAAGCAAAAAACGACTGGCTTGATATTGATCGGCGCCAAACACAAGGCATGATGCGTTTCTTAGGGACACGAGATCTGATTGGTTATGTACAAATTGGTAAAGAAACGAATCCAAACCTAAAACCGCTAACCAATAGACAAGGCTTAGAGGAAAATGCAGCTTTTGAACAATTACGCAATTTTGTTGTCGAGATTTGTATTAAAACATTGGAATCCTACTATTTTTCAAAAATCAAGAAAGGTACAAATGAAACAATAAAAAAAACTAAGGCTGAAATTGGTGGTGCAGTTGCCGGCCTATCTCAATTAGCTCAAATACTTAAAGAAAGTGACCCAGGCACTGCTAAGCAAATAAAGGACTATACAGCAGTCATAAAGAAACAGCAAAAGAATCAGCTTCAGTATGTACAAGATCAGCAAGAGATTGTCAAAGTATACTCCAGAATTGCACAGAAAGAAACTTTTCTGCATAAATTAATCCATCAGTCAATGATTCATGTCAAAGATGCGTTGGCTGCAATAAATACTTTTATCTATGATGTCGATTATTTGGAATCTTCAGACAAAAAACGATTACTGGTAATTGATGGTTATATTGAAGATGCATTGTCTCTTTTGAGGACAGTCCGTGATGATGTTGTTAAAAAGAGGACAAAAACTCTACAGAATGTTGAACACTCAGTTAGAAAATATTTGCAGGATAACCAAGCGTATTTTGCCGAAAGCAATGTCAATGTTTCCGTTGTTAGTGTTGGCAATATGGAATATAGTATTGATTCAGGAGACATTAAGGCAATTCTCAATAATTTGGCAACTAATGCAGTTAAGTCGTTACTTAAGGTTGATGATCGACAGCGCGAAATTAAATTTGAACTCTATAGAACTGATCGCTTCTTGATTATCAAGTGTATAGATAATGGAATCGGTATTCCTGAGGCTGATCGTGAGCGCATTTTTGATCCATTCCAAAGCACTACAGACGGATTTGGTCTCGGCCTAACCATTATTGATGAAATCGCAAAAGAATATGGTGGTGCATTGGAATTAATGGAGACAGTTGTTGGGGCGTGCTTCTCTGTTAAACTGAGGTGTTAATATGCTTGAAAGAAATATACTTATAATTGATGACAATAAACGAGTAAAAGAGACCTATATTCCTGCATATTTAAGCAAAATTAATATGTTGAAATCCGCTTCTGGGAAATGGTCAAAATATCAGTTTAACATAGATCATTGCTCGAGCATGAAGGCCGCACTTGACTATCTCTCAGATTCTGAAAATTTTGTAGATGTTTTAGTTGTAGATTACGAATTTAATGGGGAAACTACCTTTTCAAACGGAACTGCCTTTGTGAGATATATTCGCGAAAAGATTAATCGCTATTGTCAGATTGTCTTTTACACAATGCAAGGGCTTTCCAACATAGATGTTGAGGAATGGGTCGCGCTTGTAAACTCAGATGTTTTCAAGTTTGTAGACAAAAGTACGAAAGACGATATTTTGGGTGAAGTTATATTTGAAGCCGCCACGCGACGTAATCCAATTGTAGAGTCACTCGAACGGTTTTGGTGTAAATATGGAACAATGTTAGAAACCTATACATATACATTCGACGGACAGGCAATCACCTTTGAGGAAATAATTAGCCACATTCGCATGGATGATGATATAGGACGAGTTTTTATCGAAAAATTACTTCAAAAGGCTGTATTAATGAATACCGAAATCTGAGGCGAATGAACCATGGACGCAATTCTTTTGTGCATGAAAAAAAGAGGGATTCTCTTTTTTAGAAAGATTAAGTTCCCCACCACAAATGTTGTTCGGTTTCATGCAAAGAACAATTTTTTAGGACTGCTTCGATCAAGATGCAATGAGTATGACAATGTCCTTATTATGGCACACGGTGCAAACCACGCAATTCTTACTACGACCACGGATTTACATAGGCCATATGTTGCATATATTGGCAAAAAAGATGCTGATGCATTAAAGAATGATTTCGTCTTTGCAGTATCTTGCCTAACCGCAAACGAATTCGGAAAATGTTGTGTAGAAAAAGGGAGCATTGCATATTTAGGGTATCAAGTTGAAATTGGATGTCTATTTGCCTCTGATCCCGGTCCACAAAGTAATGTTTCCGGTTCCGTCATTACAGCAGTAAATACATTAGTAAAACATATTTTTATTGCAGAACTCTCAAAAGCTTATGAGGAATTTCTAAAGACGCCCATAAGTGTTCGCGTATTAAAAGAACGGTTTGCATTTGCTTTTGAAAAAAGATTAGCCGAGCTATCAGACATGTCAGCAGAACAAGTATACAATAAATACTCTGTAAAAATTAGTGAACGCCATTATAAAGCATATGCAGTAAAAATGATTCTGAATGTATTGGCGGTATTAGATGATATTTTACCAAAGTTGATCTGCATCGGCGATGAAAATTACATTTCATCCAGCTACATCAGATTCAGAAAAGAAGCGGGATTCAGTTCAACTGAAATTTCTGAAGAATTAGAAGCTAACCCGTATTTTCAAAAGTTAGCACACGATGAGTATAAACGCTATCTGAGAGAAATTGCTGTTGGATAGAGAGGAGGGCATTTAGTGGAAAGAAGCGGACAGTATTTTGAGTATATTGACCTTTTTTCCGGATGTGGTGGCCTCGCTCTGGGTATGCATTTGGCTGGGTGGAAGGCGCATTTCGCTATTGAGAAGAATTCAGATGCATTTGAAACACTACGATATAATCTTATCGAGAGAGAAGAACACTTCTTTTGGCCTGAATGGCTTCCGCTGTCCACTCATGATATAAATGAAGTGTTAAAGTCCCATGAAAAGGAACTAAAAAAACTTTCGGGGAAAGTAATGCTTGTTGCCGGCGGTCCGCCTTGCCAAGGTTTTTCTATGGCAGGGCGCCGGAAAGAAGATGATGTCAGGAATAGCTTAATAGATTCTTACCTTCGTTTTGTCGATCTGGTAATGCCTGATTCGCTTCTCTTTGAAAATGTAAAAGGGTTCACACAACCATTTAATAACTGTGCCGAAGACAATCAGGGAAAGAATTATTCTAAATATATTCTGGAAGAATTGCGTTCTCGTGGATATCTGGTAGAAGCTAAGATGTTAGATTTTTCAAAGTATGGCGTACCACAGAGGCGAATTCGTTTTATTTTATTTGCAAGTAAAACTATTAATCCTGAAGTCTTTTTTGCAACGCTTTCAAGTAATGTTCAAGCATTTGTTCAGTCACGAAAAATCCCTCGAAAGGTTAGCTTGAAATCAGCTATTTCCGATTTGGAAAGAGCTCATGGTCAACAGGCTTGCCCTGATTCGCCTGGCTTTATGTCTGGGCAATACGGTAGTCCTCAAACAAGCTATCAGCGATATTGCAGAAATGGTGCAAGAAAAGGATTAGTTCCTAATAGCCACCGGTTTGCAAGACATCGAGATAACACAGTTACCCGTTTCCAAGAGCTGTTAGAGATGGGTGTCCGGGATCAAAATATTTCTTGGCTATTAGGTAAACAATATAATATAAAAAAGAATTGTTTTAGTGTGCTTTCCGCAAATCTTCCGTCACCCACGCTAACATCCAATCCAGATGACCATATTCACTATTGCGAACCTCGAACACTCACTGTTCGCGAATATGCGCGCATACAAAGCTTTCCGGACTGGTATGAATTTAAAGGCCCCTATACAACAGGCGGAGATTTGCGAAAGATCGATGTTCCGAGATACACACAAATTGCTAATGCAATACCCCCCCTGTTTGCAGAGCAGGTCGGCCTGACACTCAAGCAATTAATTATAGCTGCGAATGCAAAATCTGAATAAATTTTTTTGGAGGCAACTCGTATACTACAGAGTTGCCTCCATAGTTTTGTAACTGCCCTCCGAATTTGAGGATACAGAACACACAATCTGATGTGACATACTGAGCTAAGCTCCTACCAATAGAAAGAGACAGAAATGCAGCATCTGCTACAACACATGATGAATTCAAGATTGCTATAGCTGCTGCAATATATGGTTTTACTTTAACATTTTCACCCCATAACACCAAATCTTCAAAGGAATAGGAGGGCCGTAAGCTACTAATGGGTAGGGTATTGTTAATATTACCAAATAGTGAAATAACACTTGGGGAATGAACCGCAAGTGCTGAATTTAAGGCTTCATATGTGACCACAGTAGAGATGACATTTTCTTGTTGCAAATGAATTATTCTTTCATAATATGAATAATCGGCTTTCGAGGCAACAATCAACTCGTCAAGTAGAGCATGGAATCTCTGTGAATTCTTGGTTAAAAGATTCCTTGTAAGCTTTTGTACTGCAACATTATTTGTCCGATGTAAAAACGAACTATCGAGATACACAAAAGGGAATGTAAGTTCCGGAAAAGAGTTTTTCATTTATCGCCGCTCCATTAACCCAAAGTATAATTAACCAACAGTATATAATATGTGCTGCCACGGGTTAATTATTCTCTCGCAATCAGCAGACCGGACGCAGAATTATCCATGCCCGGTCAGTCGATTACTTATGGATACATCCTTCCCCCTTTCCGGTCCAGCTTTTTGCCCACAAGATCTTTTCGTATAATTTCCACTTACCTCGCACCGTTTCCGCTCCATTCCATTCGCTTTCCACCACTCTTTGAAAGCACTGTTTCCATGTGCTCCACACTGCACTGTGGCTGAAAATGTGGTCAAAACACTCTCTGGTCCCGGTCGGCTTAAAACACTGGCAAGGTCCAGAAAGCGTTTTTGCCTCGACTGCCCGCATTGCAATTTTGCGGGCAAGACGAAACCACTCTTTTCTCTGCCGCACACGGCCCCAAAATTGGGGGGCTGTAAACAAGAAAGGCGACCTAAAATAGCTTTAACCACAAACATCCAACTTGATTATTTAAAAAGTCCTA
>CALXAZ010000070.1 GCA_944386395.1 uncultured Clostridia bacterium | reverse complement strand
TGTATTGCAAAAACATAAGACTGAATTGAATCTGCATAGCACTCTTCAATAAAGTTAAGTTTTTTGAACAAGGAGATGCTTCTTATATTGTCTTTTTCTATCAATGCAACAATATCAACGGAAGGATACTTATTTTGCATCTGCACAATCAGTTCATTCAATAACTCGTAAGCATATCCTTGCTTTTGAAATAGAGGTGCTATCGTAATTCCAAGCGTAAAGCAGTTGTCCTCTTCCGAGAAGAACACACTGATATCGCCTATCATTTCGCAATGTGTGTTACATACTATGGCATAATGCTGTTCTTTCTCCTTGGATAAAAAAGCACTATGAGAATAGTCCTGGACAAACTTTTGCAGATACGCCTTGCTCGTATCCTCATACCTCTGGTATAGGTTGCATCTACTGTCATTACGGTAATCAAACAATATGTCCACATCGGTATGACAGAAATTTCGTAGATGAAGTCGTGTTGTTCTCAGCATTCTTATCGTCCTTAAAATTTCGATTTAACTCACACTTTTGATGGATAAAGTATATCAGTAAAATATGAGAAAGCCTACCATACATACAGGGGAACGCCCGAAGAAGTCTTGGATTCTTCGGGCGTACTCAATACTGTCTTACGCCCACCCGTCCATATGGACGGGATATTTTTGCTCATATGAGCTCCAGAGTCAGTATTCGGAATATTTTGCTGCCGTCACTTCCAGAGTATGTTATTCTGACCATATCTCCTGGGTTCAGTATTATCGCTGACTCATTTTCTGCAGCAGATATAGAGTAATACTCATCGCTGTTGTCTATTTGCATGTAATAGAAGGAATTTCCGTCGATTACAGCTTCGCGTATATCTGTTATCTCACCGGAAAGCTCATTGCTGATAATATTTTCGGGAGAGGTAATGTTGTTTTGCAAGAGAAGCTGCGAGTAAGCCTCCTCACACTCAGATACGGTGTTGCCGGTTGCGACTACCTGGTACTGGCTGACGTTTACCATAGCATACATTTTAACAAGACCTGCATTGTCCTTTAAAGCCATGAAATAGGTTGGCTGAGAGTGGATATTGAGCAGCAACGGGAAGGTTGCGGTGTAATTGAGATGCTGGACTACTCCCTGAGCTGAGGACATTGCGGAATACTCTTCCGCTCCCGCGATGGCATAGTATTTTGTCTCTTTTGTGCGCTGGTTAGAAAGGATGAAGCCGATATTTGATTCATCTCCACCTACGGATGTAATCCCTGTGTACATGAAAACATCATCGTTTATTGCGATATAGTTGTATCCGTCGGTGGTAACGGTAACGCCCTTCTGTCCGAAGATAGAGTTGAGAAAGCCTCCGCTGTACATGCCATAGTAGTCATATTGCTCAATGATGAGATCGGAGGAATATACGCGGTCTACCCATGAAGGAACATCGGTATAGTATTGGCATTCGCCAGTGACGGCATTGACAAGCACAGCACCATTTATATCAGTCCCTCCAAAGAGACCTATTGTTTTTTCCAGCTTTGGACATATCCAGAAGGGATTTCCCTCTTCGTCTATCTCAAAAACAGGGGTATCAAACATAAACGTTGGATATTTGAAGCGAAGATAGCGCTCGAGGTTTCGCATAAAATGCTCATTAGTGCTGTATTTCATGCCCTCCTTAAGCCTCACTACCTCAACCTCCTGAGTTACCATATCGATGATGATATATGCGGGCAGACCATTGGAGCGATTGTTGAACCACTTGATGAGATCCCCATATTCAAGAGGGGTGACCCTTACCGGACGCCCCTGGTAATTTATCTGTGTGTAGTTGTTTGCCACCTCAAACTGGCTTACCATGTCTGATAGCTCACCCAGTTTGCGATCGCCGAGTTTTTCGGCAGAGGCGGCATCCAGCAATGGTATGCGGTCGAAGGATATCTCGTCAACGTCCTCTTCAAAGTTCCCCTCGGTCACAGTGAGCAGACTGCTATAAGCTGAGGAGCGGATAATGACGCTTGAGAAAAAAGTGCCTATAATCCCAAAAACAAGCAGTGCTATGCAGATGAGCAGGGGAACCCCACAGTGGTATTTGACCGAGCGAAAAAAGTCACCATTGTTCTCAGCCCGCCATATGCCGGAGGTTATTATTGAGGTTACGCAGTATACGGCAGCAAGCAGAAAGAAAAATGTATAAAAGGCAGGAGAGTGAAGATTTATCGGCGGGAGCTTGATGTAAAAATAGATTATGCCGAAAACTACGGTAATAAGCAGGTTTACGAGGATCTTCTTGACGCTTCGCCTTTCAATGTTGATTATCTGACCTTTCATAGCGATTCTCTCCAATAGATGTAAAAATAAATTTTGGGTAAAGCAAATAAAAGTAAAAATAAATCTGATAAAAGGGAATGTAAAGTTTATATGAACACTCCCTAATAATCATGTACAAGGATAGTATACACTGTGCCGAGTATATTTGCAAGCACTTTTCCTTGACACATATATGTCTCGATGATACTATTTAGACAGAAAAGGACCTTTAGGGAGGATGAAGATGGAAAAGAAAAAAT
>CALXAZ010000069.1 GCA_944386395.1 uncultured Clostridia bacterium | reverse complement strand
GGAAATAACTCGTAAAGGAGAAAATAGCGATGCCTAAGGTTAAGACACACAGCGGCGCAAAGAAGCGCTTTAAGCTGACAAAAAGCGGTAAGGTAAAGCGTTCGCACGCTTATAAATCCCATCTTCTCAATGGTCACGGAAAGACCCCAAAGCGTAAGAGAAGCCTCCGTCAGGGAGCTTATGCCGACGCAACAAACGCGCCGACACTGAAGAAGATGCTCCCGTATAAGTAAGCCGCAGGAATAATTTGGTAACAGGAAATAGGAGGCAGTTAAAATGGCTAGAGTAAAAGGCGCAATGATGACGCGCAAGAGAAGAAATAAGATCCTCAAACTGGCGAAGGGATACTGGGGTGCAAAGTCCAAACACTTTAAGATGGCAAATCAGGCTGTTATGAAGTCTCTCACCTATGCGTATACGGGACGCCGTCTTAAAAAGCGTGACTTCCGTAAGCTCTGGATAACAAGGATTTCTGCTGCTGCAAAGATGTGCGGTATGAACTATTCTACGTTTATGCACGGTCTTAAGCTTGCTGGCATAGATATGAATCGCAAAATGCTCTCTGAGCTTGCTATTGCGGATATGGATGCCTTTAAGGCTCTTGCTGCTCAGGCGAAAGCAGCTCTTTAGTTGATCTGAAATCCCCTCATTTAATGAGGGGATTTGTGTTAATTTTGAAAAAAGGAAATAAGCCTGATAAGGCAATTTTAAACACAGAGAGGAACCAACTCTCAAAAGAATATAAATATTATAGAAATAACAAAAAGCGGGGCATATGTCCCGCTTTTAATTTTAAATCACTACTTTGTGTAGTTATCAAAGCAACCCTGGATAAAGACTATCGGTGTGCCTTTATCTCCGCTCCCAGATGTAAAATCGCAAAGTGAGCCAATGAGATTGGTTAGCCTGCGTGACGTTGTGCCTTGAGAGACGATCTGCTCAACAAGATTGCTATCCCTGTTACGCATGTACTCGGAGATGGCTTCTTTAAGTGCATCCCCCGAAAGATCGGCAAAATCATTGTCAGAAAGATACTTGAGCTTAACCTCGTTGGGCTGACCTCCGAGACCAGCAGTATAAGCTGGGGAGACAACAGGATCGGCAAGCTCGCAAATTTCTCCAACAGGATCTTTAAAGGCGCCGTCGCCGTATACCATAAAAATACTTTTTCTGCAATAAATATCCCCGGCATTTAATGCCGGGGAAAATTTATTCTGCTTTAAACATTGATTTATCTACTCCACATATCGGGCATTTGTAATCTTCCGGTAGAGAATCAAATGGTATATCTCCATCGTAGACATATCCGCATACAGAGCATTTATATACTTTTTGGGCAGGAACGCTTTCGTCTATATATGTCGGAGCGTTCTTAGGACTCTTTCCTTTTATGACTTTGTGATAGTAAGCATATGTCATGGGGGATTCGGAGAGCAGAGTATCGCATCCAGTTACCTCACCAAGAAAAACAGTGTGAGTTGAGGTCTCCAGCTTGTCAGTCAATTTACATATGATATATCCGCATGCGTTATCGAGAACAGCAAGACCGTCTTTGATAGAGTGGGGGATTCCTTCAAACTTTGCTATTGAATCTCCTGATTGGAACCCAAACCGCCCTATCACGGATGGGACTGTTTTTTCTGGAAGTATTGAAATGGCAAAGTAGCCGCTTGTATTGATACAACCGTTTGTGTGGTTATCATGGTTTATGCTTACAGCAATACTTGCCGGTTGGGAAGTTATCTGCATTACACTGTTTGCAATGCAACCTGTATGGCGGGCATTAGCAGAGTCGAAAGCAGATACGACATATACTCCGTATGAGAGATCAAAGAGAGCCTTTAAGTTCATATGTGTCTCCTCATCTGAGCTGACCCGCAAAGCTCTTGCCGGTAGCTCTGGCATTTTCAAAATCGGCTTCTGATGGGACAAACTGAACCTTTACAGCATCAGAATAAACGGTCATTTTGAGACCTGTAAGCCGAACAGTGAGATTTGGTATCGCTTCGCCGCTCCATCCATAGGAACCAAAAACAAGCACGGGCTTCTTTTTGTTGTTTATTGCGTCAACATGGCTGAGAAGATTCCAAACCGGAGCAACAGCGTCACCGTTTATTGTTGGAGAACCAACCGCAAATGCGCTGGATGTGTTCAGTTTATATTGCAGCTCGGACATCGGGTGCTCGTTTATATCGTATATCTCACACTCTGCATCCGGAATAGTCTCGAGTATACCATTGCGGATTTCCTGCGCAATCAAACCTGTATTTCCGTATGCCGAGCAGAAAAATATAGGTATTGAGATTTTTCCATTTTCAACAGGGCAGCTCCATTCGGCGTATCTATCGAGGACATATTCAAGCATGCAGCCCGATGTCAGGACAGGTCCGTGGCTTGTGCATGCCATTTTTATGTCGAGCCCATCTAGCTTTCTGAGTCCAGCGACAACGTAAGGTTTAAACGGACCGAAAATAGCGTCGTAGTATACTTTTACAGCAGATTTATAACAGCTCGGATACGTTACGCGGGTATCAAGGGTATATGGTTCGCAGTAATGAGAACCGAGAAAATCGCAGGAAAAAAGGACTCCGTCACTTTCAGACCAGGTAAACATGGAATCAGGCCAGTGCAAAAACGGAGCGGGAATAAACTTGAGAACCCTGCCCCCGAGATCAATGCTGCTTCCGTCTTTTGCAACTGTGACAGGAAGAGAGGAACAGTTTGTTATGTTTTTAAGGTATATCGAGCCAGCTTGGCTGACATATATCTGAGCATTTGGGCAGAGTGGAAGCAGGCGGGCAAGGGCTCCGGAATGATCCGGCTCGCAATGGTTGAGTATAATATAATCTATTTCGGCTGGATCGCAAACCTCTCTGATGTTTTCGATATACCGATCGAAGAAGTCGAGATGGCAAACTTCGATCAGTGCGGTCTTTTCACTGCCTTTTACAATATATGAGTTGTAGGAAGTGCCGAATTCGGTTGTCATTATTACGTCGAATATCCTCATATTGGGGTTAAGCGTTCCGACGGAATATATGTTATCGGTAAGCTTGCAGGAAGCCATTTTTATTCCTCCTATATTTTGTTGATTCAGATTTCTGACCGGATGGAAAGGTCCAACCGGTCAGAAAAAATAATCATTCAGCCTCAAACATGTCTTTGCCAACGCCACAGAGAGGGCAAACAAAGTCATCCGGAACATCTGCCCAAGCTGTGCCAGGAGCAATGTTGCTGTCTGGTGCGCCCTCTGCCTCATCGTAGACGTATCCGCAAACAGTGCATACATACTTTGCCATAGAAATACCTCACATAAAATATATTTACGGTTCTTATAAATATACTGCCCGGAAAACCGGAGAATATTATAAGATTTCCGTATAACAATAGTAATGCTTACTATTATTGTTTTATTATACACAAAAATTTTCCTGTTTGCAACAGTAAGAGGAAAAAATAAATTATAATATTTGTGGTTAATACGGGGGGTGAAAGGCTGAAATTTGTAAGTATATACTAATGCCATTATATTTTCCAATATAGCTGTAAAGTAAATAAGGATAGTGCATCAATGTAATCTGTTAAAAAATTATAAATAGTGGCAAAATATTTTGAGATAAGCAGGTTTTGTGTTTTAAATTAAGAAGCGCAGGTATGAATTACCTGCGCTTCTTAATTTTTATTGTATTCCGGGTATTTTGGGAATACCTTCAAAGCCGTTCGAAAGGTCGTCATTTGTTGGGATATAGTCGACCATGCTTCCGTTATTATACGACATATAAGCAGCAAGGTCAAAGTATCCAGTGCCAGTTAAACCAAAAACAATTGTCTTAGCCTCACCGCTTTCGCGACATTTAATTGCTTCGTCGATGGCGACGCGGATGGCGTGCGCAGATTCAGGAGCGGGCAGTATGCCTTCGACCTTGGCAAATTGTATTGCGGCTTCAAACACGCTTGTCTGTTCAACTGCCCTTGCCTCGTCGAGAAACCCGTCATGGTAGAGCTGGGAAAGTATGGAACTCATCCCGTGATAACGAAGTCCTCCGGCATGGTTTGAGGAAGGGATAAAGGTGCTTCCTAAGGTATACATCTTTGCCAGAGGTGTCACCTTACCTGTATCGCAAAAGTCATAGGCAAATTTGCCCCGGGTAAGCGATGGACAGGAAGCGGGTTCGACCGCTATAAAATATGGAGCGCGTCTGCCTGCAAGCTTGTCTGCCATATAAGGGGCCATAAGACCGCCAAGATTTGAGCCGCCGCCAGCGCAGCCGATAAGAACATCGGGATATTCATCATATCTGTCGAGAGCCGCCTTTGTTTCCAGCCCGATTATCGTTTGATGCAGAAGGACTTGGTTAAGCACGCTTCCAAGTACATAGCGGTATCCATCTATGGAAGTGGCGGTTTCGACAGCTTCTGATATGGCAGTACCAAGGCTACCGGGATTTCCGGGAAAGCGCTCCATTATACTGCGACCGACGTTTGTAGTGTCCGATGGGGAGGGGATTACTGATGCACCATAGGTTT
>CALXAZ010000068.1 GCA_944386395.1 uncultured Clostridia bacterium | reverse complement strand
AGTTGGAAATGCCGATATAACGGGCCTTTCCTGCCCGCACAATACGGTTCAGTCCGTCCAGGATATCATAAAGCGGTGTTTCGTAATCCCACATATGGTAGATGTATAAATCCACATAATCCATTCCGAGGTTTTTAAGGCTCTTATCAAGCATTTTTTCGATATGCTGTTGCCCTGTAACACCCGCATCAATTTCTTCTGGGGTGCGGGGAAGAAACTTGGTCGCGATTACCATATCCTCTCGCTTTGCAAAATCCCTTATAGCTCTACCAAGATACTGTTCGCTTGTGCCACTCTGATAGGCAATTGCTGTGTCAAAAAAATTTATACCAAGTTCGATCCCTTTTTTTATGATTTCACGGGAATGGGTTTCGTCAACTGTCCAGCTGTGCTGACCGTTTCCAGCATCGCCAAAACCCATACATCCCATACAAATACGGGATATAGTAAGGTCTGAATTTCCTAATTTTGTGTACTTCATAGTAATCCTCCTTATCAGTTTACCGCTTAGAAAAACATTTTCTTATACTTATTTTCTATATGGTGCTCTATTTTTATTGCTCGATGTGTTCGCTTGAAACTGCAATAAATTCTTGGCTAATAAAATTGTGTTATTTACTTGCTCTGTTGTGCGGAAAGTTAAAGGTAATTTTTGATAGTAAAATAAAAATGCTCTATTTTGGAACACTTTTATTATAAATTGAACTACTTATAATGTCTAATGCTTATAATTAATTGATAGTTATGCTTTTCGGGCATTGTATAGCTAGATTTATAAAATCCGAAACCGCCACAGAAAATTGTTATTAAATCTGTGTTACTTACTTGAAAATTGGCGAAAATACCGCAAAGCTTATTAAGCTAAAGTATTGATAGTGTTCTTGGATCTCTTATTTTTAGAGACATGGTATCTGGTTATAAATAGTTATTTTTTTGTAGCTGAAACAAGCAGCATCATTGGACGACGCATTTCATCTTTCATACCATCAACATTCATCATTTCTTTTGGGGGTTGTGGTTCAATAATATGCTGGAGTTGAAATCCGTTTTGAAGTAATGTGTTGAGGTATGTCGTGAGAGTTCTATGATATTTTACAACTTTTTCACCCAAAAATGTAGCTTCACGGTATCCCTCGTAGTAGTAGTTATCTACTGGAAAGTGCAAAATTTTTCCACTTTCATCATAGTACCAATCTTGTGTTCCGTACGAGGTGAAAACCGGGTGTTCTACTGAAAAAACAAAGTTACCGCCCTGCTTTATCCACAAGGAAATATTTGTAAGTAACGATTGAAAGTCGTTTATATAGTGAAACGCCAAAGAACTTAGGACAATGTCAAAAGAGCCTTCAGGAAAATAAAGATCTTCCATAGCAATGCACCTGTAATCTATTTGTGGTGCAGAATTAATTTCACGAGCTTTTTCCAACATTTTATTAGAAATATCTGTTCCAAGTACAGATAGTGCGTTGTTGTCAGCGGCGTATTTGCAATGCCAGCCGTATCCACAGCCTAAATCCAAAACTTTCTTTCCACAAAAGTCGGGAAGAATCTTTTGTAATTCAGACCACTCTCCGGCTCCAGGCAATCCCTTTTGAGAACGTGCCATCTGACTGTATTTTTGGAAAAAACGTTCATCGTCATATTTGTTTTCTTTCATTTCAATATCCCCCTGTGTAAGTATATCACTGGTTTTGCAACTATAATACTCTCTGACGGAAGCGCGGGTCAAGTCCTGATACAAGAATATGAGATGTAAAGTAGAACAGAATTTTGTTTAAATGACAATGCAAAAGGGAAGCTGATAGTGATAAACGACGAGCGATAATATTATAGAAGCTGTTATAAAAGTTACATAAGAAGTAATATAAAATCTGAAAGGAAATATAAGGACCTGTTGGATAAAGCATTGACTATGAAAAGATTAGACTTTTCGATAACTGTCCTTGCTTATTTGGAGATTAATATAGCGCATGATAAAATGCGGTAAAACCTTTCCTGAGTAAAGCCCTATGAGCTTAGCTTATTTTTGTTTTTATGTAAGAGAACGATATTGTTTGTATCTATTCATTTCATGTATGGCTAAATATAAATGATAAGTATTAGACATTGGGTTGGGGTAATTTTATAATAAGACTAAACTGATGCGTTTGTCTATTAAATATAGTATACATGTAAAAGAAAGGAGAATACCTTATGAAGAAGTTAATTTTAATCTTATTGGCTATTATCCTGGCTTTTTCCATTGCTGCCTGCGGCGGAGAAAATACTACATCCAGCGAAGGTACAAGTTCAGAGTTTCCTGTCAGTTCTTCGGGAGCATCGGAGGTATCTTCCAAGCCTACGGAGGTTATCGAGTCGTCCGAAATGCTTTCTGAATCTGAGGAGCACACAGAGGAAGAAAAAGAAATTCTGGTGGCGTATTTCTCCTGGTCTGGCAATACCAGGCAGATAGCTGATATTATCGCCCAAGAAACCGGAGCGGATCTTTTTGAGATTGCACCTACTACCCCCTATACAGACGACTACAATGCGCTTTTGGATATTGCCCAACAGGAACAGAGTGAAGATGCTCGCCCAGAGTTGGATGCACAGGTGGAAAACTGGGACAGCTACGACATGATCTTTGTGGGTTATCCAAACTGGTGGAGCGACGCACCTATGGCGGTCTATACCTTCCTGGAGTCCTATGATTTTACCGATAAGACGCTAATACCATTCAATACCAGTGCAAGCGGCGGCTTTGGGAAGAGCCTGACGGGTATTTCAGAAAGCGCTGTTGGTGCAACAATTCTGGATGGATTGGAGCTCACCGAGGGAGAATTAGGAGAAGCCCAGAGCCTTGTGACCGTCTGGCTGGACGGTATAGGACTGAACGGATAACAAAA
>CALXAZ010000067.1 GCA_944386395.1 uncultured Clostridia bacterium | reverse complement strand
ACTGGAAAGCGCCGTTGGAGCAGAGAGACCATCAGCAAACTGCTCAAGAATGAAAAATACACAGGAGATGTTCTGCTGCAGAAAACCTTTGTGAAAGATCTGTTCTCTGGGAAACAAGTTAAGAATGTGGGAGAGTGTGAGCGTTTTCTATACCAGGATCACCATCCGGCAATTATAAGCAGGGAATTATTCGATAAAGTAAACTGTCGAAAAAATCCTGAAAGTTAACTTCTATGTGGAGCCAATACCAGCAATAATAGATCGTGCTTTGTGAAACACCTAATTCCTGGCTGAGTACTTTGATTGATACCCCCTTTTCGTAGCGCTGAATGGTTTCCTTTTTGAATTCTGCTGAGTATTTGGTTGACATACTTTCATCTCCTTTCGGTGATGAAGGTATTTTACTATAAGTCATATAAAACTGAAGTGCTACCAGCATGGGTTATAATTGGAAATATAAAACTAATTTGTTCTAGTCCCCACAGTAGTCTATTTTATTTCCATTGAACATGAGCTAATAGTTTTTGCAAAAATGTATAGTATTTGTATCGTATTTAAGATATACTTAACTTATGTACTGAAAAGAGGTGTGTATATGTTTATTTCAAATCTAAAAATAAAAAATTTTAAAAGCATTTCCTCTGCTGATATAAACTTTGAACCTCTTACTATGCTCGTAGGTGCAAATGCCTCAGGTAAATCTAATTTAATCAATGTTTTTAGATTTATTTCAAATATTGCTACTGATGGGATAGACAATGCAATTGCTTTACAAGGTGGGATGCCTTATCTGGCGAACGCTAGTCTACCAAAGGGGACTCCAATTGAGATTGCCTTTACTTTGGATTTATCTAATGAGGGATGGATTCGTTCACCTGAACACAGAACTAATGGAATGGAAATTAAAAAGATAGATTATCATTTCGTTATTCAACCTAATCTAAAGGGCAGCGGATATCATATAGTTGCAGATGCTCTGACACTAACATTTGATTGGGTCAATGTAGATTTAACTGCAAAGAGAGAAAATAGATATACTCCAATCGGCTTGCAATATACCCTTACTGCTGAAAAGAAAAATGCAAAGTCATCAATACAGTTAAGCCATAATTTTGTCCCCGCTGATAAAGCAGATGATAAAATACAAAAAATTGTTGAAGAAGATATAACACCGAGGGTTTTTGCTAGACTTTGCAATGAAGACAAAAAAGAATTGATGTTGTATCGTATCTCTATGCTTTTGCCTGCACATTTCTCAGAAAATACATTTATAAGAATTTTTGATTTTGATCCTAGAGAATTAAAGAAGTCTTCATCTATGGCATCAATGAGAATATTAGAAGAAAATGGTTCCAATATTGCCTCCGTCTTGAATAGTATTCTTCGGACAAAAGAAAAACGAAAAAAGCTCACAACTCTTCTTAATGAGTTTTTGCCATTTATTGAAAGTATTAGCATTGAGAATAATTTTGACAAATCTTTTTCATATAAAGTTCAGGAAAAGTTTAGTAATCGAGCTTTTCATGCAAATTTTTTGTCGGATGGTACGGTTAGTTTATTAGCAATTATTATTGCTCTTTACTTTGAAGATATGTCAAATATAATTATTCTTGAGGAACCAGAGCGAAATATCCATCCGAAACTTCTCTCAAATCTTCTTGCATCTGCAGAGGATGTGTCTGGTGAAAAACAGGTTGTCATTACTACTCATAATCCTGAATTCTTAAAACATATCAACATTAAAAATGTAAGACTTATCCAGCGCGATGCAGAAGGATATACATTTATATCAGCCCCAAGTAACAGCGAAACGGTAAAATGCTTTATGCAGAATGACCTGGGCTTAGACGATTTATTCTTACAGGATATGTTGGGAGAATAATATGTTGCATGTATTTGTCGAAGGTCCTGATGATGAACATTTTTTCTCAAAAATATATGGGACCTGTTTTGGAACATCTCGATTCATACAATATGCCGGCTGGCCTCCGGCAAAAATCAATAACTTTATTCGTTCTATTAATTGTATGCCAGATAATGACTATATTTTTTTAGGTGATGCCGATGGAAGGGCCATTGAGGAAAAAAAGGAGGTCCTTACTAGCCGTTTCTCGAACCTTGACAGCAATAAAGTATTCATTGTCCAGTATGAAATTGAAAGTTGGTATTATGCTGGTGCCTCAATGCTATCTTGTCAAAAATTAAAATTGAAACAGTTTGTTTACAATACCGATGTGCTCACAAAAGAACAATTCAATGCCAAGTTACCTCATCAAGCTGATCGAAAGTACATAATGGCACAGTTGCTCGAACTCTATGAGTTGGAGTTGGCCACTAGCAGAAATACAAGCCTATCAATTTTTGATATGAGCATAAAAAAAGAGCCCGCCTGAATGCTGTTTATCGTACAATAGGTTACAGCAAACTATTGCACGAGAGATGCGGACTCTTTGCGTAAAGTATATTCTTAATTAAAAAATATATTCGCTTAGATTTCTAATAAGGCTAAACTTTCTTCCAAATTAATATATAAGCTCATTTAGTTTTTTCAATTTTATCGAGCTAAAGGCTTCTACAGATATAATCTGATTGCAGTTTTTGCTCCTTTTAGTCACTTTGCACTTTGGCGTATTAATGGCTAATATTATATAGGTCAAAACTCATCCCTGTTGTAAGAGGCCTAAATTTCAGTTGGCATCTATACCTTACGGACAAGACATAAAAATAACCACACCGCCAGGTGTGGTTATTTTTATGGAATCCTGGGGAAATTCAAATGCTCGGGCGAAATGATTCGTCCTGCGCCAAGGTTTTGGGCCGCAGGGCCAAAACGCTTGTACGGCGCAAAAGCGCCATCCCACTGTGTGGGGCCCTGGTCTTGTCCGGCATCTATACTTTGCGGACAAGACAAAGTAAGAGGACATCCGAAAGGGTGTCTTTTTGTTTTAATTCCGGAAAGACAGAAAAGCCGGCCGTTCTGTAAGGAGTTTGCTGTTTCCGGAAAAGAACATTGCTGGCGGACAATGTGTTTGCCGGGGAGGTGGCTTTCTTTGGTGCTGGATAGAAGTGATTGATGTTACGGCGAGAATAGCTGCGCCTGCTGGTGCGGCTGTTTTTGTCTGCAGACGGCCAGTGCTGCCTTTTAAATTTTAAGGTGCAAAATCTGCCTTTATGCGGTATACTGTTCACAGATTTTTAAGAGCAATAAAAATGTTTACCGATTGTTTAGGATTTCAAATGGCTTTGTTTACATTCTGTAGATACAATTAAATTGAAAAATCATGAAGACAGGCCGGTGATGGAAGATGCGGCGAAGATTCTTTCTG
>CALXAZ010000066.1 GCA_944386395.1 uncultured Clostridia bacterium | reverse complement strand
AGGAAGGAAGGTTTAAATGCTGGAAGAAAAAATCGGTTACACTTTTAAGAAAAAACAGCTGCTAAAGACGGCGATGACACATAGCTCATATGCAAATGAAAACCGCTCGTCCGGTGCGACAAGCTATGAGCGGCTCGAGTTTCTTGGAGACTCAATACTGGGGTTTGTAACAGCGGACTATCTGTACCGCACTCAAAATACGGACGAGGGCGAACTGACACGGAGACGTGCAAACCTAGTTTGCGAGCAGAATCTCTCGCAGGTTGCAGAAAAGCTGGGACTGGGAAAGTATCTTATACTGGGCAAGGGAGAGGAGAGCTCGCATGGAAGAGAGCGACCGTCGATACTTGCGGATGTAGTAGAGGCAACCATAGGTGCGATGTATATAGATGGTGGTATCGAGCCTGCTGCATCATTTATAAAAAGGTTTATACTCTCTGAAGACTCGGTAGAGCACTCGGCAATTAGCGGAGATTATAAAACTGAGCTCCAAGAGTATGTCCAGAGGAACCGTGACAATATACTTGCCTATCGGCTTGTTGGAGAGAGTGGACCGGATCACAATAAGGTTTTTGAATCGGAAGCACTTGTAAACGGGGAAGCTATGGGTCATGGAAAGGGGCACTCCAAAAAAGAGGCAGAGCAGGCTGCGGCGCACGATGCAATGAAAAGACTTGGAATAATCAATTATTGAGACGGGTGAAGAAATGAAAGCAAAGAGGTCGGTAATACCGGTTTTTGTACCACATCTTGGGTGTCCAAGAGATTGTATATTTTGCAATCAGCGCTCGATTGCAGCACCGAAGGAACCATCGATGGAGGAGCTTTGGGTCAATATAGAGGAGTCGCTTTCACGTTCAGGAGATGGGGCGGAGCTGGCATTTTATGGTGGAAGTTTCACTGCTATAGACCGGGAAAAACGGCTTGGTTATCTCAAGACAGCCTATCCGTTTATAAAAAGTGGAAGGCTGAGCTCGATAAGGGTGTCCACCCGTCCCGATTGCATAACGGCAGATATACTGGACGAGCTTGAGTACTACGGGGTAAAGACGATAGAGCTTGGTGCGCAGTCGATGGAAAACCGAGTGCTGATGCTTGCCAATAGGGGGCATACGGCAGAGGATACGGTACAGGCTTCCGAGTTTATAAAATCACATGGGTTTACACTTATTTTGCAGATGATGGTTGGGCTTCCAGGGGAAAACAGTAGCTCACCTGGATATACAGCGGAGAGAATTGCGCATCTTGAACCATTTGGAGTTAGGATATATCCGGTGGCAGTGATAAAGCATACAGCTCTCGAGCATATGTGGAGGGATGGGCGGTATTCTCCGTTGTCTATAGAGCATGCAGCCGGTATATGCTCTGAGCTAATAGAGTTTTTTGAGAAGCGTGGAATAGCTGTGATACGTGTAGGGCTCAATCCCACGGAGGAGCTTGGCGGGGAAGTGGTTGCAGGTGTGTACCATCCTGCGTTCGGCGAGCTGTGCCGTTCTAGAATATATTTGCGAAGAGCAAGGGAGCTTTTGGCAGGCAAGAGCTTTCCAAATGGTATAGCAGAAATTGTCGTCTCGAAGGGCAAAACATCGGTCTTTATAGGGCAGAAGAGGGAAAATGTCGAGAAGTTGAAGAGTGAGTTTAGTCTGCGCCGGATAAAGGTTAGGGAGGAGGATGTTTTTGGAGATATTATGAGATTGAAATGAAGGTTAAACAATGTTATTGATAGAAGTCGAAACTAAGCATGAATGCATCCTTGTTTTTGCCAAGATGTCTACTTTTATATTTAAAAACCAAAAGACTGGCAATAGATGCCAGTCTTTTGGTTTTTAAATAATTTCTAATTTTAATAAATATAAAATTTTTTTAAAATTTTATTATTCGTCAGAAGATTTCTAATAGTTACAGAATTCCTTTTGATATACCAAGCAAGATATAGAGATTCTTTTTATTGTAGATTTTTAATATCCTACTGTTATGTCACGCTGATAGTAACGATCAAGAGCATCCTGTTGCCACTGAATACAGTTTTTTACTCCAAGTTTTTCTAATTCTGGAATAAACTCGGTTTCATAGGAGTCCAGGCTTACCTCGCCTGTAATGGCTCTAACAACCCATTCGTTTACAAAGGTATCTATATCATTATAGGCGGCGGTGTATTCTGCAAGAACGGACTCATCTACGTTTAGGGTTGGAAGTTTATTTGCCTGTGCATTATCACTTACGTGTTCATCCCATATTTCACCGGATTCATATCTAGCTTTGTCTGACATTGTGGGCGGTATTTCGCGATCCCAGAAGTACCACATACTTGTTGTTTGGTGGGCTAAGGTATACTTATGTAGTCCGGCAGATATTGACAGACCTTCGGGATTATTTGTAATGAAGTCCATCAGGTAAGGATCTCCATTTTCGTCAAAATAGAATGTTTCACCTTCAATACCGTAGTTTGCAAGAAGCGCGCCTTCCTCTGTGTATTGATAATCAAAGTATCTGCACACTATAGGTATCATATCTTCGGAAAGTGCTGTTGTAAATGTTGTTGGATTATTAGTAGCGGTGGTACTTGAGTTGGTGAAGAAATGAGTGCGGATAGAGTCTTCAGTCAAACGAGGGACTTCTATTGCCGACCATTTTCCGTTGTCTGCTGTCTGAAGATCAAATCTGTCAATATCAATATACATAAGGAATCCAATGGCAGATCTTCCGTTAAGTAGGAAAGACTCTCTGTCAGAGAATGTGCGCGTATAAAAATCTCTATCTATTAGACCTTTGCTATACCAGTCAGTGGCGAGTTGAAGGTAATCTTTGAATGCGGATTCATACGGTGCATATTTTACAACCCCGTCAACCTGATAAAAACCTGTACCACCAAGACCAAATCCATTCATAAGACCCCCAAACCGACCATTGGTACCCCAGTCGTTTGGAAGCAACGGATAGTCAGCACCTTTCTGGACCTGAACATCAGTAAGGAAGGCTTCCCACTGATCATATGTCTGAAGAGTTTCTCTTGTATAGCCTAAATCCTCCATCCAGTCTGTGCGGATACCATATCCACCGTAAGACATTTGCCAAGATGCCTTAATATCTTGGAATCCAATAAGGCGACCTTTATCAGTAACTGTCATACGAAGACCTTCATCATCAATGGATCGCCGAAGCATATAATTCTTCATATACTCAGTATAAGGGGCTAGGTCTATAAGTATATCGTCGTCAATAAATTTATCTATGCCTCCGATATAATATCCCGTACCTGTTATAATTGTGTCGGTATATGTCTGCGAAGCAATCATAAGGTTAAATTGCGTTTGTTCCTGACCTGTTGTGGGATGAGACCACTCCACCCGAACGTTAGTCCTGCGTTCCAGCTCTTGGCGAGCAACAGAGTCATTTTGGTCAATCATACCAGCTGATGAATTGGGTGTTGCCCCCCATTCAGTGAATATAACCATATCGTTAGAAAGAGGAAGCTTAATTGTTTCGGCGTCACCAGAAGTAAACGCGTCAGGGTTAATAACATCTTCTGGTGTTAGTGCACTAGTACTTTCGGAGTTTTCGGACGTGGTTGACGAAGTTGGTACGGTTTGAGTTGTTGGGGTACTTTCCTCATGGTTTTCGCATGCTGCAAACAAACTTACAATCATTGTTAAGGCAATGATTATAGATAAGGTTTTGGTTCTCATGTTTTTCACCTCTTATTTTTAGTAACACTGTTTTTGTAAGTTCTTCTATAATATTCAACATTTATTTTTCTGCGTTTTCCTGATTAGGAAGACGCTTTGGCATAGCCCAGCGGCGCATTGGATTTTTGAGGGATTCGACAGGTTCATGATTTATAGCTGCAAGACCAATTTCTATATCTTCTTCAGCTTCATCGGCAGTCATGGCGCCATTGATAACCATGTCACAGTCGCGTATAGTTGCATAATTAAAAGTGATTCCGACAAGCGGAGTAGTGCGACCGGCCGCCATTGCCTTGATAGTCATGACCGGGTGCTTCGCGTTATGAATAGTGCGGTAGATGTCTTCTACTTCTGCGTGCATATAGAAACCTTCACAGTTGTATGGGGTAAGGTAGGCTTCTACGTCATAACTGTTTGCGTCTGAAATAGAAATAACATTGTAATTGTGGTTTCCAATCATAGGAATCATGCCGGCTTCGCGTACCATATAAGTGTAGTCACTAAGACGGTCTATCGTTCTTGTTTTAAGATTTATTAACTGATCAATGGTAGAAAATGATATGTAGCATATCTTCGCCCCAATGGCTGCGGCTGCTGCGACCTGTTTTTTTGCAAGTTCCCGACCTTCTGTTGTGTCATCTGTACAAAGGTCGGTGGTTGGAATGAGAATCATTTCCTTGCCAGTTTTGTCTTCGACAAGCTTTGCTGCTTCGACTATAACGTTTGCCTGTCCACCTTCGATAAGTCCGTCACCTCCGTGTGATACCAGGCGCCCTACCATAGGACCAATTACAGCATTGATATCATACTTGAGGTATGTCTCAAATTGTTTAGCAACGGCTTCAGCACTATTGTTAACCTCACGGATATGCTTTGACTGCGCCATTGAACGATGACTGAAGCCAAGTATCCAGTTTGTGCCAATGAGCATTCGTGGTACTTCTATGGTCCCTATTTTTGTTTTTGGAAATTTCTGTTCCATTTCTTTTGCCTCCTTAAATAATAAATAATATAAAGTAATTACGCTTCAATGTCGTTTCTAACAACAGGCAGATAAGAATATATTATCAATTTTTGTATAAATTTCTATATTATCGTTTGGTGTTTCTCTATGCTAGATATTTGATCTATACGTGCCTGATGTCTTCCGCCCTCATATACCCCGTCAAGCCAGCTTTTTACTATCATTTTTGCAAGATCATAACCTACAACTCTTGCACCAAGTGAAAGCATATTGGAGTTATTATGTTCTCTCGAGAGTTTTGCAGAATAACAGTCGCTGCAGCACACACATCGTATACCATTTATTTTATTTGCTGCTATACCGATACCTATCCCAGTGCCGCAGAAAAGGATACCCTTGTCACACTCTCCCGATGCAACTGCTTTTGCAGCTTTTATTGCAAATTCTGGATAGTTGCAACGTTTGGTGTTATATGTGCCAAAATCCTTGTATTCTATGCCTAGTTCAGTGAGATAATCCATAATAATCTCTTTAAGCTCAATACCTACATGATCGCACGCAAGCGCTAACATCAGTAACACCTCTACTTTTAATTTAATTTTTTATGGGCATATATTCCTGCGCCAATTACCCCGTTCATATCAGCATCCTTGGAGTATATAAATTCTAAACTCTTTGCCGGATATGGCTTTCGCACATGTTCATAAATGCATTCTTCAAGATACTTTCGAGGGAAGTCTGCCATTGCCAATACCCCGCCGCCAAGAATAATCTTATCCGGGTCAAGAATATTTATTTCTGCCGCAATAGTTTTTGCAATATTGTCAATAAATTGTTTTATCTTGGGATGCTCATTCTGCTCAGTAAATACTTTTTTGATAAACAAATTAGGAAAATTTTCCTGCACAATCTTTTCTAAATGCTTACCTCCTGCAAAACACTCTGCACAGCCGATATTTCCACATCCACACTGTTCTTTATTCGATGTTATGGGAATATGACCGAGCTCTCCTGCAGCACCATTTTTGCCGGTGAGCATTTTTCCATCTATGCATATTACATTGCCTATACCAGTGCCTATATAACACGCAATGACTACTCCTTTGTCTGAGAGATTGTTAAATACCATATCTCTCTGAAAAATCATAGAGACATCTCGCTCAATAAATGTTGGAATACCAAGAACATTTTCTAGACGTTCAACAAGACGTATATTGTTGAAATGTGGGATATTTGGAGTAGAGATAACAGTTTTTCGCTCCTTATCTAATGTAGAAGGAGCACCAATGGCAATGGCGGAAATCTTTTTCTTTTCTTTTAATATG
>CALXAZ010000065.1 GCA_944386395.1 uncultured Clostridia bacterium | reverse complement strand
CTTCTCGGCAAAATCAAATGAGAGGTACATGGATACATCGGTTTTCAGAAGCCCACTTTCACCCGCTGAGGTAAGCAGGCTGTATTCTCCAACTCCAACACGCGCATCCTGAGCTGTTGTTATTCCGTATGAAGCATATGTCACAGATACGCTGCCAAGAGCTTTCACTATTTCCTCCTGGGATGGTCCGCGGATAAGCATCTGCTTATCCACAGAGAGAAAGGCATTTTCCCGTAGAAGCCCACTGCTCTCTACGGAGCCTCCGTGGGGAACTGAGAAATTTTGGCCACTATATCCGAGAAGCTCAAGTCCAAGCGTATTTACTACCGCAAGATGCCCGGAGGTGTGTATAGCAGCGATAGGAACAGAGGTACTTATGCTGTCAAGTTCCTCCTTTGTCGGATGAGTCTCTCCCGGGAATATCGAGTTGTCATACCCCATGCCAAGCAGCCATTGCCCAGCTGAAAGCGATGAACACGCCAAAGTGTTTTTGAGAATAGTGAGCAGCGCCGGTATGCTGTTACACAAGCCGGACGGGGGAGGGGACAGGTCTGCTATGAGGGTACGGTATGCGGCGGCAGATATATGTGAATGTCCGTCAATAAAACCGGGCAGCATACAGGCTCCGTGCAAATCGACGGGCTCAGCGTCAGGGTATAGAGATTTAAGCTTTGCCTCCTGCCCGCATGAGAGTATCTGTCCTCCTGATGTGACTACAGCCTCAGTAATCGGCAAATTTTCCCCCATTGTAATTATCGTACCACCAAAATAAATCTTCATATTCTTCTCCTTTAATGTGTCGCTGGAATTATTTCAACTTAAATAAAAGAACTCCGCCTATCATGAGTGCGCTTCCCAGATATTTTGACCAGCCAAAAGGGACCTTTTCAGTGCCCATGAGACCGAATGCATCTATACATGCAGCCACGATGAGCTGTGATATGAGTATGATAGAAATCGAGACAGTGGGGCTGAGGTCCTTTATCCCGAGCATGACCGTGATGGTGATAACAAGACCGAGTACACCGCCGAGGAGATACAGCTTATTTACCCCTGATATAGCAGAAAAGTTTCCCTTTCCGAGTATCCATACCGCTGCAAGAGAAAGGAGAAATGCCGTACCCTGTACAAATACATTGGACTCATAAAGACCAATCTTTTCGCTCAGGCGTGTGTTCATAACCCCTTGAATGCTCATGGCCATTCCGGCAATGATGCTGAAAATAATTCCTGTCAATGTCGATACCTCCGCAGATATTAGATAATATGTATTATCGCGGGGCAAAAGAAATTTATTCAACAAAATGGCGCCTACAGTGAATTGCGGGGAAATTTTGCAGGGAAGGAGCAGCGCTTTGCTATTAATGTTGCTAGCTGTGAAGGGAATCGTCTAGTAAAACAACACTATTTTCCTCGACCATCTTCATGCCGCTTTTGCGAAAAGCTGATGGAGACAGCCCAAAATAGCGCTTGAAAAGCGAGTAAAAGAAAGTGGTGTTGGAAAATCCAACAGAGTTTGATATATCGACCACGGACATGTCGAGTGGGCGCATCCCGTCACCGGGCAGGAGCAGGAGCAGTTTAACCTTTCAATAGCTTCGCAGGAATATTATGACGTATACTTTAGCGGACAGTCTGTTGGAAGCGGATGCTACTATGTTGGAGGATACGACAAGTATATTGACGATGGGATAATCCGTGATCTTGGGGAGCTCATTGAGCAGTATGCGCCAAACTATAACGCTCTTCGTACAGCGGACGACACAGTGAGAAAGCACACAATGACAGATGCCGGGAATGTACCATATTTCCGTACGATAAGCCTTGAGCGCGAACCAACCTGGACAGGTCTTACCGTGCGTCAGGATCTGCTTGACGAATCGGGAAGCGGTATTGATGGCACAGAAGTCGAAACATATGATGAGTTTCACGATATGCTCGTGGCGCTTAAGGACTATTCAGGCAAAGAACCGATGTTCCTTACAAGCACTGCCGGTATCGTAGAAGTGATTTCGGTAGGATTTGGCGTAATAGAGGGTTATATGAACATAGATGGAACTGCGGTATATGGTCCTGCACAGGAGGGCTGGAAAGAATATGTAACCCTTATGAACCAGTGGTATAATGAAGGACTGATAGATAAGGACTTTGTAGGGCACGCAAAAATAGAGAATATGTTCTATGATGGAAGCTTTACGGTTATGAGAAACTCGTGGACATCGTTTGATTATTCGGAGACTCTGATAGGAGAAGGGGCAAACATTGTCGGAGTGCAGGCTCCGGTAAAAAACAAGGGAGATATCCGTACTATGGCATATAACAGTGTGTCTGAAACAGTACTTGGAGGGGGAAATGCTACAATTACATATAATAGCGAGGATGTTATTCCTCTGATAAAGTGGATGGACTACTTCTATTCGACCGATGGTTCGCTAAAGGCGTGCTGGGGACAGGAAGGCATATCGTATGAGCTGGACAGCGAAGGCAATCCCCAGTGGAAAGACATCATATATAATAACCCTGATGGTCTTTCGATGGGTAATGCAAGCGCGCTTTACCGCGTTGGACCGATACATCCGAAGCTATACGATTGGAAAACAAATATCACCCCAGTAATGAGTGAAAAGTCCAAAAATGTGGGCAAGGAGATATGGGACAGAAACTACGAGGAAAGCCAGACCTTCCCAGCGGTGTCGGTTTCAGCAGAGGAATCTACTGAGTATTCTGCAAATATGAACGATATAAAGACATATGTTGAAGAGTGTACGGCAAAATTTATTGTAGGTCAGATGGATATAGAAGCGCAGTGGGATGAATATATCCAGACAATAGAAAATCTGGGACTTGGGCGCTGTGACGAAATACAGCAGGCTGCGCTTGAGCGCTTTGAGCAGAGATAAAGAGTAAAATTTGTCTAAATAAGGAAATCCCGGGCTTATACAAGTCTGGGATTTCTTAATATCGCTCCGGGAAAGAGCAGACTTTTGGTTGTAGAAATGCTGGGGCGTTACTGTTATGATATAGTCAAATAAATTTAAACAAAAATAAATTATTATGAAAGCGAGTGCTAGATTTATGGAAAAAAGAATAACAGAGCTTCTTGAAAACAAGGGAGAAAACTATATTTTGCCATTTTTCTGGCAGCATGGCGAGGATGAGGAAACTCTGCGTGAGTATATGGGCGCGATACAGGACTGCGGGATAGGAGCTGTATGTGTCGAGTGCCGCCCGCATCCGGACTTTTGCGGACCCAAGTGGTGGACAGATATGGATATAATTATGGACGAAGCCCGAACCCGCGGTATGAAAGTATGGCTGCTGGATGATGCGCATTTTCCGACGGGATATGCCAATGGCGCATTGAAACATGCGGATGCTGCGCTTTGTAAGCAATATCTGTTTTTTGGTACTGCCGATGTAACTGGACCAAATCCGGAGGCAATGCTTGATATTGCAGACATGGCAAGGTATAAGCCAAATCCAATGGCGGGAAGCAACATGTTTATGCGCCGCGGGTATGAGCCACGGGAATTTGATGATGATAAGTTGTTTGCAGTAATTGCGGCAAAACAGGTGGAAAATACAAAATATGCTCCGGAAACTTTGGATCTGACTGGACTTGTGGATAAAGATGGAAAGCTATATTGGGATGTTCCGGAGGGGACATGGCGCGTTGTAGTGCTGTATAACACGCATAACGGAGGAGGGCGCACAGACTACATCAATGTTATTGATAAAGAATCTTGCCGTGTTCAGATAGATGCGGTGTATGAGCCACATTGGGAACGTTATAAAGATGATTTTGGAAAGACGTTTGCGGGATTTTTCTCTGACGAGCCGCTATTTGGCAATACAATGGGATTTGACTTTAATGAGTCAATAGGGCGCCGAAACATGCCTCTTCCGTGGAATAAGGATGTACCGGAGATGATGGAGGAACGGCTTGGTACAGAATGGAAGAAATTGTTGCCAATGCTTTGGACTGAGAGCTCATGCCCGGATTGTACGGCAAAGGTACGTCACGCATATATGGATACGGTGACAAGGCTGGTAGAGCAAAATTTTTCAAAACAGCTTGGCGAGTGGTGCAGTGCCCACGGTGTGGAGTATATAGGGCATGTGGTTGAGGATAATAACCAGCATAACCGCCTTGGGTCGAGCCTTGGTCACTATTTTAGAAGCCTTGCGGGGCAGCATATGGCGGGGATTGACGACATTGGGGGACAGGTGCTTCCAAATGGAGAGGATAGCACGCGCCGGTTTGCGGGGGATGGGGAGTTTTATCATTTCGCACTTGGTAAACTGGGCTCCTCACATGCACATATAGACCCAAAGAAAAAAGGACGTGCGATGTGTGAGATATTCGGCGCATATGGATGGAATGAGAGCGTAAGGATGATGAAATATATTGCAGACCATTTCATTGTGCGAGGAGTCAATCACTATGTACCGCATGCATTTTCGGGCAAGGATTTCCCTGATCCTGATTGCCCGCCGCATTTTTATGCACATGGATACAATCCCCAGTACAGGCATTTTGGGTATCTGGTGAGGTATATGAACAGGCTGTGCCATATTTTTAACGGGGGTACTCATATAGCACCGGTGGCGCTTCTGTATCACGGTGAGGCTGAGTGGAGCGGAAAGTATATGTTTCTTCAGGAGCCTGCAAGAGTTTTAACTGAAAATCAGATTGACTTTGACATAATTCCAGCGGATGTATTTGAACGCCCTGAGGAGTTTAATGCGAATATCGATGGCAGGTTGGAAGTAAACGGAGAGAGCTATCGGGCTTTTGTAGTACCATGCGCTGGATATGTCACAAAGGCCACGGCGGAATTTGCTGCAAAGGCACGATCCAAAGGAATAGAAATAATATTCATTAATGCTTTGCCGGACGGGATTTGCGACAAATGCAACGACGAAGAGGAAAAAAGACTTATAGAATGTATAGGCTCTTGCGCTGTAGTTCAGTTAAAGGAGCTGGCGGCGTATCTTTGGGGCAGAGGTATATACGATGTTGAAAGCTCGGTGCCATTCAGGCGTCTGCGCTATTTCAGATACCGGCACGATAATGACGTGTATATGTTTTCGAATGAAGATGTCGGTGCTACATATGAGGGAGATATCACTGTTCCAACTGAGGGTGTGCCGGTGGCATACGACGCGCTTGAAAATGTGCTCCGTCCTGTAAGTTATTGCAAAACCGATAGCGGTACAAAGCTGCACATTAAGCTGGAGCCATACCAGTCGGTAGTGATATCATTTGGAGATACTGATAAAGCCCTGGTTGATGTTCCACAGGCAAGTGGGAATACGACGGAGCTAAATGGTAAATGGAAGCTGTCATTTGCAAGGGCAAAGGAATATCCCACTTTCCACGATGATCTTATAATAACAGAATTAAAAAATATTGGTAGGATAAAACCTGATTTTTCGGGCTTTATGCGATATGAAAAATCGGTTGAGCTGAAAAAAGGAAGATCTGCTGTGCTTGCAGTGGACGATATATATGACTGTGCAGAGCTGTGGGTGAATGGAAGATACGCAGGTATGAAGATATGTCCGCCCTATCGTTGGGACATAGGCGAGTATGTTGAAAATGGGAAAAATACTTTCCGCATAGAGGTTGCAAATACTCTTTACCGTGAGGTAGCAGCAATGCCAGAAAACAAGAGAGGACCACGCTTTGGAAATGCGGTAGCGGTGGATCCAGTCGGAATAATTGGGAAAGTAAGGGTATACATAAAATAATTTGTCAAAAAGATTGCATATTGCGAAGCGTAATAAACGGCATGACTGTTGTGTCATGCCGTTTATTAATGGGAACGACAAGCAAAAAAACCTTAAAAAGTAAAAAATAAACCATATATTCGGGATAAAAACAAGTATTGGCAGTATAAAAAGTTGCAATAAGTATTGCATTTGTATGTGCGCAATGATATAATCCTTGCGTAATATGTAGTGACAAGTGCACTGCATATGAAAAATATTATATTTTAAATAAGAAGGTGATGAAATAAAATAGGAAATTATTTATACTTAATCGATGGAGAGGCGAGCGGCAGACGAAAACCGGTGGGATATGAAATTTCGTCGATAAACTTACTTTAACCACCGAATAAAATTTGAAGGGAATTAAGCCCTAAAACAGGAGGAAAATGTAATGAAGAATCGGATTTTGTCGGCAATCATGGCTTTTGTGATGGCATTTGCATTGCTGCCGGCAACGGCATTTGCAGCAAGCGGCAATGAGACTGCCGTTGTAGAGCAGGTGTCGCAGGGTCTGACCGACCTTAATAATCCGGAGAACTGGCAGAAGGATCGCAGTGAACCGGAAGAATGGAATATAGTAGACGGGAAAATTGTGTTTAATGTAAGCGAGAACCTTGAAAGCGACTCGTGGTATGATTGGCAGGGTGTCAAGGCGTATACAAACGCGCCCGAGAAGATATACTGGAAAGCCACGTACACTCTCGACGTGACAAGCGAGATGCTCGAAAGTGAAAATACCAACCTTTCGCTCTGGATACAGGTTGACGGTCCTGGCGATAATACCCCTGAAAGCCAGGGTGATTGCGTAGACTGGGCTATCATACAGTTTATCAACACAAGTGGCAAAGAGAAAGAGGCACAGCCCAAGTGGCAGGCTTGGAACTCCAAGGATTCCGGCTCCTGGAATGATATCGAAGGGGTCTCTGTTGAAGAGGGCACATATACAATAGACGTTGTGTTCTTTAATGGAACACTGACGCAGTACATCAATGGTCAGCAGGTCAATCAGTATAGCCTCGATGAAAATATGACATCTCCGGCAAGCGTAATAGCCCAGGGACGTTCTTTTGGCACCTCGTTTGGTGTAAGCATAGGTGTTCCGCAGCTCAACATATCGAATATTCCGGTAAGCAATGTTGACGAGCTGAAAACAGTCCTTGAGGCGGCGATGGATGGAGACGTTATAGAGCTTGCGGACGGCGAGTATGTGCTTGAGGAAAATATTTCGATAGATAAGGATATAACTATTACTGGAAGCTCTGAGGATAATGTAAGGATAGTAGCGTATACAGATCAGACCGAAGAGAATGATTCCAGGATCAAACTGAAAGGAGATGCTTCGCTGAAGCTTGAAAACCTCACGCTCACGGCTTCGTATGCGGCAGACATAGTTGCGCCGATAATAAACGTAACAGATACCAGTAAGCTTGAGCTCAATAATTGTACTATTACAGACACAAGTGAAGGCTTTTCCTCTGGGTATGGACTTATCAGTACCGGTTCCGCAGCAGAGGGAAGCAAGGTAACGATGAAAAATTGCACTGTAAACAGCGTACAGGGTAACAATGAGTCGGTTACCTATTATGTTCTGGGTATGGGCGGAACCTCTGAGCTGGACATTCAGGATAATGTCTTTAATCTCGGTGGATGGTTTATGTTTAATATCCAGGCAAGCGGTATCGTGAAGAATAACATATTCAATGGTAACGAAAGCGGAAATGGCGCTGCCATTAACGCAACACAGCTTGATGGTCTGGTTGTCGAAGGTAACACCCTTAAGGACACCCTCGGTGACACAAGATTTGTCATAGGTGGAGATTACACAATAACAGGCAATACATTTGAAGCGCTTGGAGAGGATCTGGCAATCGGCGTATACAACAAACCTGAGACGGCAGCCGAGATCTCCGGCAATACATTCGTAATGGATGAGGGTTCTCATGGTATCTGCTTTACAGATGAGTGGGGCGGCGAAGCCGGGGACCTGGGTACAATCACGGTTGCGAATAATACCTTTGAAGGCAAAGGCGTTTACCACTTCAAAAACACATCGTGGAATGGAACGCTGAGCCTCTCTGAAAATAGCTTTGGTGAGAAGCTGGCCCTGGAAACGGATGCTGAGATGTCAGTTGTGCTTCCAGACGGTCCGAGCAAGCCGGATTATAAATTCTGGGGATGGCACGATGGTCTTGAGCTTCACAAGGCTGGAGCCACAGTAACAGTCGATGAAAATATAGTATTTACCGCGAAATGGACGGAGATAGCTTCTGAAGAGCCCTCCGAGGATGAGGATAATACTGAGAGCACGACAAACCCCGACGGTTCTACAACGACCATAGTAACAAGACCGGACGGCTCGATTACCGAGACCACGGAGTATCCCGATGGCTCGACCACAGTTATAGATATTGAGAAGGACGGCACAGTTACAACAACGGAAAAGGACTCCGAGGGCAAT
>CALXAZ010000064.1 GCA_944386395.1 uncultured Clostridia bacterium | reverse complement strand
AAATGCCCGCAGTGCGGGCATTTCACGGGTTTTTCTTAGGCGTCGTTCCTGGAATTTTCAAAGCGCCGTGCCCCCTTTTTTGCCCCAAATCCGGCCTGTCCCTTAGTGCCGCAAGGCTTTCCCTTGACGCTTTTCGGAAAATAGAGGAGGAATTCCATATGATTGAGAACGGTAAGAAACGCCATACCGTCTGGCTGACGGACGAAGCGTGGAACATGGTCGGCGGGGAATATAAAGCGGATGGCTGCTCCACGCAGAATGAGTATATCGAAAAAGCAATCCGCTTTTATACCGGCTACCGCAAAGCCGATCGCAACGAACGCTACCTCACTGACGCAATCTCCGGTGTGCTGGAAACACGATTGGGCGCGCTGGGTGATCGCATTGGAAAACTGCTGTTCAAAATGGCGGTGGAGGAGTCCATGATGATGCGCCTGCTGGCGATGGACGAGAGTCTCACATTCTCTGAACTGGAACCCCTGCGCAAGTGGGCTATCCGCAAATTGGTACTGCCGCCTGCCGTGGTGGAGGTGTTCCGGGAGTATCGAAAGACAGCAAAGTCCCGGTGGCTGTTCCCATCTCCGAAGAATTTGGATATGCCGCTCACACCTGGCTCCATGCTCCGTCGGCTCCATATCATTCTGGAGCGGGCCGGGTGCAAGCAAATCAGATTTCACGATTTGCGCCACACCTTTGCCACTATGGCATTGGAAAATGGCATGGACATCAAGACACTCTCTGCCATACTGGGCCATGTGTCGGCGGCTACAACGCTGGACATCTACACCCACATCACCAGCGACATGCTGAGTGAAGCTGCCGCCAAGATCGACCGGGGCCTGGGCAATGAAGTGGCGGAGAACTCTGCTGAGGCAAATCCGCTCACTGACTTCCAGCCGGTCATGCGGCGCACCCGCAAGCCGGGAACTGGCTGCATCGCCCAGATCAACGACCATCTCTTTGAGGGGCGTTACTCACCCACCTGGCCGGACGGCACCAAGCACTCCAAATGTATCTACGCCCATACCCGTGAAGAGTGTGAGGAGAAGCTGAAGGTGCTCATCCAGCAGCTGAACGCCGAGCGGAAGGCAATCCTGGATCGGCTGCGAGGGATCCCCTCGCCTGAGAAACTTACCAAGAAGCAACGGCAGATCTGGGAGTATATGAAAATTTACCCTGACGAGACGAATTACAGCACCATCGCCAAGGGGGCCAATGTGACCAGGCACACCGTAGCCAAGTGGTATGAGATGATAAAAAAGATATTGGTGAATGGATGAAATAGCTTGCTTCATTTGTTAAACGGAAGAGGCCATGGAGCAATATTGACTTTCAACTCTTTAAAAGTTATTATAACATCGAGTAAGTGTAGAGTGAGAGCAACGATTGGTATTACAGCTAAGGGAAGTGGTTGATCTTAATGAATTATTATTCTCCATTACGCTATCCTGGTGGAAAATCGGCCATAGCTCCCATCATATCAGATGTCATCAAAAACAATGATTTAAAGTGTTGTTCATACATTGAACCTTTTGCTGGCGGTGCAAGTATTGCTATCGATTTACTGTTAAACAACACAGTTGATCAAATTATAATTAATGATGCAGATAAGGCGGTGTATTCATTCTGGCGATCCATAATTGAAGAACCAAACTGGTTTATTGATAGAATTAGAGATATACCTGTTACTGTTGAAGAATGGAGGATTCAGCATACCATTTTTCAGCAAGCAAAAAAGTACAGTAAAGAACTTGGATTTGCCATGTTTTTCCTTAATAGAACTAACCGCTCTGGAATATTGTCAGCTGGCCCCATAGGAGGGTATAGTCAAACAGGTAATTATAAAATCGATTGCCGATTCAATAAGGATGCATTAATAAAGAAAATTCATGATATCTCACTGCAGCGTCATAGAATTAAGGTGTATAATCAGGATATATCTGTATTTCTCAGATGTTACTTACCCAAAATACATAGCAACGGAAATATATTTATATATTTCGATCCGCCATATTATGAAAAGGGGCAGCGATTATATTTAAACCACTTTTCTGATGTTGAGCATAGGCAATTAAGAGATGCTGTTTCTCGGCTAGAGTGCAAATGGATAATGACTTATGACGATAAAGAAGAAATTGATAAGCTGTATGCGGAATACAAAAGATATAGTTTTTCCATTAACTACAGCTTATCAAATAAGTCAAAAGGCAAAGAACTAATGATTTTTAAAGATTCATCATGTATACCATCGCTAGAAACTATTAAAAATTTGCCTGGTCTCGTTATATTTGAAGAACCGAAAGTTGAGGGATAAAGATGAAGACATGTAGGTTTTGTGATATTTCAAATGGGATAAGTAAGAGCCCTGCAGATACCATATTCGCACACAATGATAAATACTTTGCTATTTCATCAGTCGGTGCCCTTGTTGAAGGATGGTCGCTTATTGTTCCCCGCAAACATTGTTGCTCAATGAAAAACATTTATGCTGATAAGTCTTTTATTGAATTCAGTAATACGATAGTAAAAGCGCTAAAAGACTGCTATGGGCCAATAATTGCTTTTGAACATGGTCCAAATAAGGAGGGATCCGAAACCTCATGTGGCACGGATCATGCACATATTCACCTTGTCCCATATCATTCCATCGCATCATTGCTTGATAATACAGGATTAAGTTGGCAAGCTTGTTACTCTAATGAAGTTAACGATATTGTTGGAAATAATGAATATCTTTTTTATGCGGAAATAAATGAAGCATTAGAAAAATCTGTAGGAAGAGTACACATTCTTGAAAAGCCAATATCCCAATTTTTTAGAAGAATAATTGCTGATGATTTAGGAATCTCTGAAAAATATAATTATAAAGTAAACCCAGATACAGAACTGACATCTAGGACAATAGAAAGTATGGTTACTTATTTCAGAGAAAAAAAAGGAGGCGGCAATGTCTGATATACCCAAAACAGAAGTTAAAGAGGCTCAATCTCAGGATAAGGCCCCAGAAATTTCAAGTGAGGAAATTTGTTCTAATGGTGAAAAGATAAATACTGATGGCAGAAAACCATATGACTGGGAATCTCATTATCCTGAAGAAGCCCGTAGTCAAATGAAGTATGATGCTATTTACATTGCCGTTGTGCTTATTGTCTCAATAGTTGCATTAGTTATGCTTCTTAGAGGATGTCTTTGGCCGGCATGTACGGAGAATACCGCACTAGATGAAGAAAGATTACTAACTTTTGAAAGCCTTTCAATTTACTTTTTTTCTGGGGTACTCGGTGGTACTGTATATGGAATGAAATACTTTTACCGAGTTGTTGCTCGCGGCTTTTGGTCCTTAGATCGAAGATATTGGAGAATTTTCTCGCCTTGGATCTCTGGATGCATTGCTCTTGTGGTTGGATGTATGATGATATCTGGTATTGTCTCTTCAGTAGAGACTCACTCCGTACTCACATCTATTTGTATAGGGTTTGTTGCAGGCTATTTTGCCGATGATGCCGTTAGTAAGATGTCTGAAGTTGCAAAGGCCCTATTCGGAACAAGCAGTGGAGCAAAGTGAAGGACGTGACTTATTGTGGGCAAGTGTGCTGTAATGAAACCAATTAACCCCATCATTTGGGTAACAAAGACCAAATATGAAGTACTATCACCAGAATTAATTTGTAAAAGCGAGGTGGGTGAGAAGGCGTTTGGCTTAGCAGCCTTGCCCTCCCTGTGGACGTTACCGTTTTTTGTTGTGTCTGATGATATTCTAGACGAGTATCGAACAGGTGGCAATAATTTATTGGCGTTTGGCAGTTGGGCGGATTCCATTAAAGATGCATCTATTGCTTGTGGTATACAGTCTAATGATCCAATTATTGTACGGTCTAATGCTCATTCAGAAGGGCTTTATGAACGCGGAAAATATATATCTGTTGAAGGCTTTTTTAATGAATGGCCATTTTTAATCCAGCAGTGTTTTGAAGAATTAAGTAAAGAAGCAGCTGGTGCGAAAATTAAAATGCCATTAATCATTCAAAAAAGGGCAAAACCTCTTTTGAGAGGCCATATTTCAAATGAACGACGTGTTGCCCAAGAAATCAGAGACTGGAAAGGAGAAATTGATACTTCATTCCCTCAAATTTTTTCTGTATCATTAAGAAGGTGGAGAAGTGAACTAAATGTCTCCGCTTTTATTGATTCTTCTCTTATTTGCCCGAGCGATAAGGAAATTAAAGATGTTTTAACCATTCCTTGCACATGGGCCACAAATCAAAAAATAAGGGTGCATTTTGAGTGGATTTTTGATGGAGAACATATATATATAGTCCAGGCTGACGAGGCAGTAGCTTCAGAAGGGATAGATCCAACAAAAACTTCTGTATGTGTAAAACCAACCGAAAACTCAGATAAGTCAATTACATTCAAATGTCTTCATCTTTTGAAAGAAAAAGATTATGAAAAATACAAGCTCTATTCAAAAATTCAGAACCCACTACTATACAAGAAACTCGGACTAGAAATTGCTCCTCTGTACATCTTGGATGATTCAGAAACACTATCTTATTTGGAAAAAGGGGAAATTCCCCCAAATTTAAAGAGTGACTTGGAGCATTTAATAAAACACTCTCTCATCATTCGAACCGACATTGATACAAGCAAAAAAGAAGAGCGGCAACTTTTGCCTCGCACTTGTGAAATTCGAAGCGTGCAAGAAGCTCTTTCTTGGTTGAAAATCAACTATGCTGAACTAAAGAAAAAAACACAAAGCCATATTATTTTTATCCTTCACAATTTTATTCCGGCAGTATCTGCAGCTTTTGCTTATGCAAGACCTAAAGATAGTATTGTTCGAATCGAATCCTTGTGGGGTTTACCAGAAGGATTGTATTATTACAGCCATGATAAATTTATCGTTGACACAAGAAATGAAGATATTTTAGCAGCAAATCCTGATGAGTATAAAATTGACAAAATTTTACACTATAAAAAGTATTTTGTGTGCCCGGTGGAAAATGGAGATTGGCGCGTACAGGTACTAGCTGCCCCATATGACTGGAGATCATCTATCCAAAAAGTCAGTTGGATTAAAGAGATTTCTTTAAAGACCAGAACAATCGCCGAGGAAGAAAATACCAGCATAAGTGTGATGTGGTTTGTAGGGGTCGATGCCAAAAGATATGGCTGCGAGGTTTTCCCTTGGGTTCATGAGTCATTTGAGTATAATGAAAAAAAGACAACACCTAGGAATAAACTCACATTCGAAAGAACATTTACAATCCATACTATCCGAGATATTGAAGAGATGGAAATACAGGCAGCCCAAAGAAAAGGCGTTATCAAAAATATATTAATTCAACCAACAGATGTGGAAATCTTACGAAATAAAGAAATTATTAGCAGAGTAGGAACTGCAGCTAGGGGGATTGATGCAAATATTATTTTAGAAGGGGGGATTTTATCCCACGCATATTACCAGCTTTTACGTACAGGTGCAAAAGTAGAAGTTAGAAATACTTTTACAAAGGTACAGAGTCTTAATCATAATAAGCTTGTTCGTGACAAAATTCCGGAAAAAATTGAGCAGAACGGAGAAGATGCGATAACTGTCCAGCTCGAAAAGAAAATTCTAGGACAGCTCTTAAAGAGAAAGCTAGTAGAAGAATCACTAGAAGTCCTTGATGCAGAAAACTCAGAAGATCTTATTACAGAGCTAGCTGATGTCTTAGAGGTCATTGATGGAATACTTCAGCAACAAGATATTAATCTACAAGAAGTTTTAAAAAAGAAAAGGAAAAAGCGAGATAAAGTCGGTGGGTTTGAAAGAGGCATTTACCTTAAAAAGACCTCCAGTAGCTCCGCTTCAAACACAGGAAAGATTATTGTTGAAGATGAATTGATAGATGCTGAGCCAAAAGTATCTAAATCAACTGATCTCCGAAAATATTCCAAAGCTAATGAATCTTTCACTCGAGTTAAAATCCCCATAACTATAAATAATTGGGAAATAAAGCCGAATGTAAAATCTCATAATGTAGACATTATAATAAAAGGTGAGCGAAAGCATGGAAGTCTACATGTGGAAATCTCGGTGTTCGAACAGGCTGAACAATTATCACTATTTACTGATTAAGTGAAAACAATCGTATGCTAATCGCACCCGAATAGCGTGCTTTCGGGCTCTAATGCTACAGAAGTAGAAACGCAGAGACTATCGCAGACTTTGTGTAAACCTCCTGTGTGGTGTAGAATAGACACACCATACAGGAGGTTTATATATGCCCAAAAAGAAGGTGCCGTCCGGCTCCCGGCTGATATTGATGTCCTCCAGGGGCATACCACAGCACTGACAGATCAGTTGCCTGGGCGAACCCAGCAGGATGTTAATGGAGACATCGAACAGCCTGGAGAGCAGCTTCAAAGTTTCTGTGTTGGGCACCGTTTCACCGGTCTCCCAGCGGGAAACCACCTGACGGGTCACATGCACTTGTTCCGCCAGCTGCTCCTGGGAGAGCCCCGCTTGGTGCGCAGTTCCAGAAAGATTTCTTTGGTATCCATGCTGATCACCACCTTGCCCGGATTGTACCACGGCGGGAGCAAAAAGCAAAGCAACTGGCTGTTGCCCCAATTCTGCTTTGCTCTCGCATCAGGCGTATCAGTATTTAACAAGCTATAAACAAAGAATAGCGCCCGCTGAAATCTGTGGATGTTCAGCGGGCGCTACTGCCTTTTTAGTTGTCCTGTTCGGTGTATTTACCATAGGCGTTTTTCCAATTTTCAGCTGCTTTCATGAAAGCAGCATAATCATAGGCGTGGATGAACTCCAGTGCCTGCTTGTATTTGCCATATTTGTAGCCAGGGTGGTTGATAAACACCTGAATAATCTCGCAGCGGTCATATTCCTCGCAATCTGCGCAGGTAATGTGACCTTTGGTCAGGCAGCATTTCTTCATTTTCCATCTGGCCCGGCTCAGGCCCCGAGAGCCGTCCAGATACCCCGGTTTGCAGCCCTTGCAGGTCTTCTCAAATTCACGGCAGGTCTTGCAGTAGGCGCCGCAGCAGCCGATTTCCTCTGTACCATTCATAGGGAGGAACTCCCTTCAGAGCGATAGAGCTTCAGAAAATCGCTGATGCTTTCTTCGACTGCATGTAGGAACGCTTCATCGCCGTATTTGATGTTGATGCACCGCTTTCCCTTTTTGCAGGCAGGTAGGCTTTCGGCCAAACGGTTCAAAAACTCCTCATCGGAAAAATGAATGGAGAAATGGTTTTTCGCTGCGGAGACCGCCACATATCCCTCATTCATCTTTTTCCCCACCAGCCACATGGGCATAGAGAAGGAGATCTTATTTGTCAGCTGGGGATATTCCGCATTCATAAATTTAATGAATGCGCAGATATGTCGCTGCTGCTCTTCATTTAACGATGTCACATACTCGGAAACAGAAGCTACACCCATGTTACACCTCCGCGGCCCATAAATACCGATAAAATCAAGTGATAAATGCAGAAAAACCGCCATTTCGGACGGTTTTTCTGACAAAGTTGGTCCCCCGACCGATTTCAAATCCGAACTTTCAATATCAGAAAAATCAAGCCTTGTTTCGCCGTCCCGGTAGTTGAAAGTAATCAAAATGTGGTCGTCGAAGATGGTGACAGAGTTCACAAAACTGTCAATCAACCGCCGCCGCTCGTCCAGTTTGTCTACATCGAGTTTACGGAAACGGCAAATCCAAAATGTCACATCTTCCCGTGAAAGAATGGGCTTTTTGATTTCCTCTTGGATAATCCGCAATTCAATGTCCTTTTCCCGTTCCTCCAACTCGTCAAGGCGCTGTTTGGTGGAGGCGTTTATAATCCCCATCTGGATGGCGTTCAGCATATTCTCTATGCCTCGTTCTGTTTCTGCCAACTGCTGGCGGAGAGCGGGGAGTTCACTGCTCTCCTGGCTCTGCAATTCCATAACCCGGTCTGCGATGTACTCCACAAAATGGTCGTCCATCACTTTCGCCATCGTTGCGTTTACCACGGCATTTTCCAGGGGTATCTTGCGGACGCTCTTGTGTTTTGCGTTGCAGGTCTTGTGTTTCTTGGTATTCACACAACGGTAATAGTGGTATTTCCGGCCCTTGCTGGCGCTGGTGCCGCTCTCGCCTACCATCATGGCCCCGCAAGTGCCGCAAAACAGTTTTGTTGTTAAGAGATAGTCGTCCTCGGCCTTGTGACGGGCTGGGGCTTTCCTGTTCTGCTCAAGCCGTTGCTGTACCCTGTCAAAGAGGTCTTGCGGGACAATGGCCGGGATACCGCCGGGGGTGACGATATGACGGTAACTGTATTCCCCGATATACTTCCGGTTCTTCAGCATACGGGCAATAAAGTTCAGATCAATCTTCCGGCCCCGTATTGTGGTAAAGCCATTCTCCGCCATATACTCCATGACTTCTTTCATCGTGGCCCCCTGGTCGTAGCGGATATAACTTTCCAGCACCACGGGGGCGGTGTGCGGGTCGATCTGAT
>CALXAZ010000063.1 GCA_944386395.1 uncultured Clostridia bacterium | reverse complement strand
AGCATCAATAGTGCCACTTGTATCTAGTTCAAATTTTTGCAAAATGCTCCAAGGGGTCGCCTTAAAAAATGTAAAGCTTAAAGCCTTTAATTGCAAAGGTAAGCTGTTATATGAGGACTTCGGTGAGATGATGTTTACTCACTTTGGAATATCTGGACCGATAGTTTTGAGCGCTAGCGCACACTTGCGTGACTTTGAACAAGGGTATTACGTTTCGATAGATTTAAAGCCCGCACTGGATGAACAGATATTGGATGCAAGAATACTCAGAGACTTTGAAAAGTATCGAAATAAAATACTGATAAATGCAATGACAGACCTTTTGCCAAGAGCTATGATAGAAACTGTGATAGAGTATTCTGGATTAGATCCGGCTAAAAAAGTAAATGAGATCACTCGTACTGAAAGACGAAGCTTGATCAATGCGCTGAAAGATTTTAGGCTGGATATAGAGGGTGCTCTTCCGGTTGATGAAGCAGTTGTCACATCAGGCGGGATAGATGTAAAGGAGATAGAGCCCAGGACTATGGCCTCTAAACTTGTGAAGGGATTATACTTTGCAGGAGAAATAGTAGATGTGGATGCCTACACAGGAGGGTTTAATTTGCAGATTGCATGGTCTACAGGACGCGCAGCAGGTTTGGGGGTGGAAATATAATGCTGTATAAAATATATTATTGGATATTCTGGCTGGTATTCAGGCTGTCCTATAATATCACTGTTTATGGTCGGGAAAAGGTACCTTTGGGAGCTGCGTTGCTATGTGGCAATCACACTTCAATGGCTGATCCGCTGATAGTTGCATTGGAGATGAAGAGAGGCAAAGAATATAACCGCACAAAATTTATGGCAAAGATAGAACTTTCACGGATACCTGTGATTTCACGTCTGATAAGGAGCGTTATGATTTATATCGATCGCGGGAATGCGGACATGGGGGCTATTAAGGAAACGATAAAGCATCTTAAAGATGGAGGAAAGATTATAATATTTCCCGAAGGGACAAGAGTGGGTGCAGATGAAAACGTTCAGGCAAAAACTGGTGTAGCAATGATGGCACTTAGAGGTGGAGCTCCAATTGTTCCGGTTTACATAACACCTTGCAGTAAACCACTTTTGAGTCGCAGAAAGATAGATGTAGTTTTTGGTGAGCCGTTTATGGCAGAGAAAGAGAAAGGACTTTCTACGGCTGAGGCTTATCGGAAGATTACTGATGATCTTATGGAGAGAATACATATGCTGGGGGAGGTTCCGGCGAAATGAGGGTGATACTGGCGGAGAACGCTGGGTTTTGCTTTGGTGTTGATCGTGCCATAAATATTGCTCTTAAAGCGGGGAAAAGCGGTAAAAGTGCTACATTGGGTCCGATAATACATAATTCAGCAGTTGTTAAAATGCTGCAAGAGAATTCTGTGCGTGAGGTTAATAGCATAGAAGAGCTAGAGCATGGAGAAACTGCCATAATATGCTCGCATGGTGCACCTAAAAGAATATATGATGAGCTGGAAAGCCGAGAGATAAAATATATAGATGCTACGTGCCCATATGTAAAGCGTATACATAATATTGTTGCATCTGAGAGCAGGGAAGGTCGCCAGGTAGTTATATTTGGAGATAGGGAGCATACTGAGGTTGTCGGTATTGCTGGATGGTGTGACCATCCGGTGATTATTGGGTCTAACGAAGAACTGAAAGAGCTGGAAAATTACATTTCCGATAGAGAAAAGTCTCTTTCGGTAGTTTCTCAGACGACAAGCAGCGGTATTTTTTGGGAAGAAAGAATTAAATTTTTAAAAAAAGAGTATACAAACGTCAAAAAATTTGATACAATATGTAACGCTACTACCTTTAGACAGCGGGATGCGGCGGAATTATCTGCCGGTTGCGATGCCATGGTCGTTATAGGTGACCGAAGAAGCGCAAATACTCGCAGACTTTATGAGATCTGTAAGGGGATTTGTGCAAATGTATGGCACATCGAAAACGCGGATGAACTGGTCAGCAGCGAATTTAAAAATTTTTCAAGCGTCGGCATAACGGCTGGTGCGTCCACTCCGAAGTGGATAATTGAGGAGGTCATGAGAAAAATGAGCGAAGAAGTAAAAAACAACGAGGTTGAAACCGAGTCCTTCGCAGAGCTTTTGGAGCAGTCTATTAAAACTTTAAATACAGGAGATAAGGTGACTGGAATCATAACAAGTGTTTCTGGTACGGAGCTTCAGGTCGATCTTGGAACTAAGCACGCGGGGTACATACCCTATTCCGAGATAAGCGATGATCCAACGGTAAAGCTCGAAGAGATGTTTAAGCCGGGAGATGAGATCGAGGCGTATGTTGTCCGTGTAAATGACGTTGAAGGCACTGCAATGCTCTCGAAGAAAAGGCTTGATACAGTTAAGGGCTGGGAAGAGGTCGAGGCTGCTGTAGAAAGCAAGGAGACGCTTGAAGGAATCGTTATCGAAGAGAATAAGGGTGGTGTTGTTGCTTCTGTAAAGGGGGTAAGGGTATTTATTCCTTCGTCTCAGACAGGAGTGCCAAAGGACTCTCCGCTTTCTGTCCTTCTTAAAACAAAAGTGAAGCTCAAAATAACAGAGGTAAATCGTGCACGTCGTCGAGTGGTTGGTTCTATAAGGGCTGTTAACAATGAACTTCGCAGGGCTGCGGCAGAAAAAATATGGGAGACAATAGAAGTTGGTAACAAGTATACCGGCGTTGTGAAGTCACTTACGAGCTACGGAGCTTTTGTTGATATCGGCGGAGTGGATGGAATGGTTCATATTTCCGAACTCAGCTGGCAGAGAGTAAGACATCCATCTGATGTTGTAAGCGTAGGACAGACCGTTGAAGTACATGTGATTGCGGTTGATAAGGAGAAAAAGAAGATATCTCTTGGAATACGCAATCCTGAGGATAATCCTTGGCTGAAGTTTATGACAAACTTCCAGGTGGGAGAGGTCATTACTGCAAAGGTCGTAAAACTTATGCCATTTGGGGCGTTTGCAGAGATACTTCCTGGAGTTGACGGTCTTATACACATTTCGCAGATAGCAGATCGTCGTATAGGTAAGCCAGGAGATGTTCTTTCGGAAGGTCAGGAGGTTCAGTGTAAGATCACAAGTGTTGATGAGGAGAAACAGAAAGTCTGGCTGAGCATACGTGCTCTCAACGAGACAGCGGCAGGTGTGTCTGAGCAGGCACAGGGGGCAGATCTCCATGATGAAGTAGTTGCTGTGAGCGAAGAGGGAAAGCTTGAGATATCCGAGGATACCGGAGAACAGGAATAATTTTGGTATAAAATTATGGGGTGCTGTATAACAGCGCCCCTTTTCCGTTATTTGGACATGCATCAGATTTGATTTTCCATGATTTATATGGTATTATTTACAGAGGATAGGTATTTGAAGCGGGTGTGGGAGACCCGTTATTTTCTTTGAAGAATTTTCCGGGTGTTTTAGCGTTGGGAATGGGAGGATAAAGATCATAATGATAAGGAAACGTATAATATCCGCGCTGTTGACTGTGGCAGTGATTGTGTCGCTTCTTCCTGTATATGCGATGACCACTGTGGAGGGAATAGGTCAGCTGTCGCGGCTTAATAGTATAACTATTGGGCAGGATACAAAGCTCAGTTCTTCGACTCTCTACCATAGCTCCGCAGGCAAGGTGGAAGAGAGATACATAGAATATACTCCAAATGATGTTATTCAGCCTGTAGTCGCATATGGTACAAAGCTATATGGGCTTTCAACGGGAAAATATGTGGCAAATTTTCTGGAGGATAACGGGAAATATGTGGTCGCCGGGGTCAATGGTGATTTTTTTCAAACTACATCCGGAATACCTATAGGGATGGTCATTACAGATGGTATAATCCGATCATCGCATGTTGATCTCTCAAATGTGAATGCGGTTGGTTTTATGGAAGATGGAAGTGCAATAATAGGTCAGCCGAAAATGGATATTTCGCTGAAAACCAGTGGAGGACAGACTGTATCGATAGGCTATATAAATAAGTCTAGGCATAATTATTCTGTATATCTTCTAACGCCTGATTATGCTGCAACGACCAAGACGACTCTTGAAGGAACAAGCATAATACTGACAGATATTGAGGGAGCTTTGACTGTGGGAGGAACCGTTACCGGTACAGTAGGAAGCATTATAAAGGGCAAAGGTGAGGTACCTATAAATGAAGGTACTATGGTTCTTACGGCCACAACGGATAATAACTGTGATGCTGCGTTTATTGGGATTGAAGAGGGTATGGATGTAACAATTACAGTGTCGGTTGCGGACGAGCGCTGGAAGGATGTGGCATATGCAGTAGGTTCAGGCGTAAAACTGGTTGAAAATGGTAGCGTTCTATCCGGGCTGGACAATACAAAGGCCCCACGTACGGCGCTTGGGGTAAGGGCTGATGGAAGTATTGTTTTTTATACTGTCGATGGCAGACAAGCAGGATACTCCGCGGGTCTTTCGCTTACGTCGGTTGCAGAAAGAATGGTTTCACTGGGGTGTGTTGAGGCTGTCAATCTGGATGGAGGAGGTTCAACGGCATCATTTGCAAAGTATCCCGGATATGATACAGGGCTAGAGGTGATAAATAGTCCATCAGACGGGCGCTTACGAAACTGTGCGAATTATATTTTTCTTATAAATACGGCAGAAATGGGGGAGAATACAGAACATCTTCATCTATATCCATATGATAGTATAATGCTTGCCGGGTCTTCTCAAATATTTGAAGTGAAGGCAACAGATAAAAATTATTATCCAGTATCAGTTCCGGGGGATATCGAATTTGATACTCCATATGGATATGGAGAGTTCAGTGATGGTGGAACTCTGATTGCAGGATACGAAGAGGGGGTATTTGATGTAGAAGCAAGAAGTGCGGATGCTGTTGGAACTGCACAGGTTAGAGTAGTGACATCTCCAACGGCGATTGCTCTTGTCAATGAGGAAACGAACAGTTCTGTTACCACCCTTACAGTAAAGCCGGGAACGTCACTTTCGCTTGGTGCCATATGTTACTATGATGGAGTGCAGATGACAAGCTCAGACGAGCTGCTCACGTGGAGCGTATCCGAAGGACTAGGAACTATAGATGAGCAAGGAAACTATATTGCAACAGAAGTGAACGGACGCCGTGGTACGATAACTGTGACTGCTGGCAATACTTCGGTAACTGTAGCAGTGACAATTTCAGGCGAGGATAATGTTCCGCCATCTGTTACTAATCTTACAGCGACAATTACAGCAGATGGTATGCTAGAGATAAAAGCGATTGCAAAGGATACGAATTCTGACCTCAGTCCAGATAATATAACAGTAAAGCTTGATGGGATAGGAGTAGTATTTAGCTACTCGGCAGAGACTGGAGAAATTATTGCAACGATGCAGAACCCGGCGGACGGACGGCTTCATAGAATAACTGTTACGGCAAAAGATATTGGTGAAAATATAACAAGATCCTCTACAGAGCTTGATTTGACAGGTGACAGTACCGAAACAATTTTTGTAGATATAAGCGGTCATTGGAGCGAAAAATATGCTAATTATCTCAATGACCGTGGAGTAGTTAACGGAACAGTCAGGGAAAACGGGACTTTTGCAGATCCTGATGAAAGCATGACGCGAGCACAATTTGCCGTTATGATGGCAAACTATATGGGGCTTGATACAGACCAATATGCAAATGTAGTGCTTTCATATCAGGATAATGATAAATTACCTGCCTGGGGAAGAAATGCTATTGCCGCGATGTATGCCAATAACATAATAAACGGGAAGCTTATACAGGGCAAGCTGTACTATGATCCTGATGCTCCAATAACCCGCGCAGAAATTGTAACTGTGCTTGGGCGGTATCTCGGAAAGGGGTACACCGAAGCGGAGATGAATTTTAATGATGTTGCAGATATCCCGGAATATGCCAAAGAGTATATGGGGATATTTGTAAACCTTAATATAATTTCAGGGTATAGCGACGGAAGCGTAAAGCCAAACAGAGCTGTTACGAGGGGCGAATCTTTTAAGCTTATAATGATGATGTATTAGTAAAATAACCCGCCCAGAAATATATCTGGGCGGGTTATTTTGATATGCCTATTTTGCTTAAGTGTTTTAAAAAATAAATAAATTTGTCACAAAAAAGGAAATTTTTAAATTTTTGCTTGACATATTTTCCCTTATATATATAATAGTATCCATGGATATGCGTAGTGACGCATTATATCCTCAGTAATGAAGAAAGGAGAGCGGACATGGAACTGACAAAGATAGGATTTAATTGGGTTGCGTGCGACAGCGTTTTGAAGGTGTTTCCGGATAACGGGAACAGTGGTTATTTTGCACCCAAAAATAAGTTAATAATGTCCGGCGCTCACAGTTCTTCTGGTGTTTTATAGCTATGAACGTGGTGCGTTGGTTTGCCTGCATCACGTTTTATTTGTATATGTATTTCATTCCGCAGGTATAAAGCCTGCGGTTTTTTCTTATAGTGAAAACATTTGCAGGTAGAAAACATAAAATAAATGCTCACGGTATTTTATGATAATATACAGCAGAGCAGAAAGAGAGGAACAACATGCAGCAGGGGAAATTTAGTTCTCTTCTAGGATACATAAATGGATACTGGTCATATTTGGTTCTCAGCCTTGTGCTTATGGTGGTAGAGCTTCTTTTGACGTTTGTATCCCCGCTTGTACTTTCGGTAACGATAGACTCGGTGCTGGATGATAACCCATTAAATGTAGCTTGGTATTTTGCCTGGTTTATAGATGCCGTAGGAGGGGTGGAGGTGATCCGTCAGAACCTCTGGATAATGGCTGCTGCAATGGTAGTGTTAAAAGCGCTGAGCGGAGCATTGACCTTTTTGCGCTCCTATGCCAATAATAAGGCAGGTGAGGGTGCTGTCAATAAACTTCGCAACAGATTTTACTCGCATGTTCAGGAACTGCCATTCAAGTATCATGCGTCGGCACAAACGGGAGATATGATCCAGCGTGCAACCAATGATATTGATGCGGTACGGCGATTTGTTGCGGGAAATTTATTAGAGCTGCTAATGACTATACTTATTTTTGTGGTGGGCATCTTTATATTCGTACCATTCGATGTATTCCTCTCGTTGTTTTCCCTTGCTCATGATTGTGGGATACTTATCACTCCGTTTGTGTTTCT
>CALXAZ010000062.1 GCA_944386395.1 uncultured Clostridia bacterium | reverse complement strand
CTCAACAGCCTCGTCAACAATATCTGTATTTCCCTTTTGTATCTCCTCCACCACACATGTCTCCAGATGGTTTTGAAGTACAATGTATCCAAAAGACTGAAGCGCGCTTTCTACAGCAGCTATCTGTATCAGAATATCCCCGCAATACCTGTTCTCCTCAAGCATCCTGCCTATTCCATTAAGCTGGCCAATCATGCGCTTTAATCTATTTTGGAGCAGCTTTAATTCAGTTTCGCTTCGCGGAGTGGATTTGTAGTGGCAGCTGCAATCGGAATTATTGCAGACCATCTCTGTTTTGTTGCTGTGTTCTCCCATATCATCACACCTCCAAATACCCCAATGGGGTATTTATTTATCTATATTATAATACCCTCACGGGGTATTGTCAAGTCTTTTTTATAATCTGTTATTCTTAATTTTCTCCATTTCAATCTTACATATAAAGCATTTTCATGGCAAGACACGAAAAACGCCTGTATATCAAGAAACGCTGATATACAGAGCTTTTTAAGGCTTTTAAAATTCTATTATTTGATATTTGTTCAGGCAAAAAGTTATTCTCACCATACAAAAATGCCATGTATGCAACACAAATTTTACAAAAAATCAGGTTACCTGTTGTATAAATCCATTTTATCACAGAGGTAGACGCCAGCCTAATATCTTGTATCGCTGATAATTTTCTTTCTTTCGCATAATGAACACTTGATTTGCACACCTTACATTGATATAATCAAGGTGGCCGGTGTAAGGCTTCCGGCTCACCTTTTATGGTGTGGGGCGGTGTGGTTTGTGTGTCAGCCGCCCCACTTTTTACTCACTCATAATATATTTTACGCTTTCTCTGAGTTCTTCCAGCGTATCGCATTTCTCAATAGGTTCGAGGATTTCTTCAAGTAATGCCTCAGTCACATTCACTTCTTTCATTTTATCTTTTTCTTTCTGTAAGAGATTTGAATCTCTGCCTTACAAATATATTTATATCATACGTTTACGTATTGAAACCCATGTGATATAATATCTAAAAAGGGAGGGAATCACATGGGCAGTGAGGCGCAGAGCAGAGCCAGCACAAAATATAATAAGAGCCGCGATAATATCATGATACGGCCAACTCAAGAAGAAGGGGCAAAAATAAGAAAGGCGGCAGAAGATGCTGGAAAGAGCGTCCAGGCGTTCATTCTGGACATTTTAAGAGAACATATAAAGTAAAGGCCCCCCTTTCCTCATCATACAGCAAAAGGTAGGAGACACGTTTTTCGTGTCTCCTACCTTTATAACACTTCATTATAATTAGCGGCATTAATATCTTTAAGCTTGAGTAAAGCGCAACTTCTGCTCCGACGCATTTCAGCGTGTGTTATAATCCCCCGCTGAAATACGTGAATGAAACCTGCCATCTTAGAGGCGGAGGACATCTGCACAGGTTATTTCCAAAAGCAATACAAATAAATCACATAACTATTTAACGCGTCTTTTCCATTTCAAAAGGAATGCAGAATTCACAATTACAAGCACGGAACCGGCATTGTGGACAAGGGCTCCGACAACAGGATTCAAAATTCCCGATATAGCCAGCGCTATTGCCAAAAAGTTTAAAGCCATTGAAAACGTCAAATTACATTTTATCGTCATCATCATCCTCTTTGACAGCGCCGCCAGATGAGTGAGCTCACTTATATCATCATTGACAAGCACGATGCCGGCGGCTTCGACCGCAATATCGCTTCCTACTCCGCCCATGGCAATCCCAACGTTCGCCTTTTTAAGAGCCGGAGCATCATTTACGCCGTCTCCGATCATGCAGACAAATTGTTTTTCATCTTCATATTTCGATATTATATTGAGTTTATCCTCAGGCATACACTCAGCATGAACTTCATTTATGCCAAGCCTTTTCGCGATAAAATTCGCCGCATTCTCATTGTCACCCGTCAAAAGCACAGGGCACACGCCAAGCTCTTTTATCTCATCTATAACCTTTGCGCTCTCAGGTCTAACCGTATCTGAAAGTGCTATGCATCCTGACGCGTCCCCGTCCACTGCGGTGTATATAACGGTACACCCGTTTGAAAGAAATTTTTCTCCAATTCTTATCAGTTCTTCGCTGGGATCTATGCCATTCTCTCTCAAAAATCTGATATTTCCGGCGAATATTTTTTTACTTCCTACCTCGGCGCTTACACCCTGTCCCGGAACCATTACAAAATTTTCCGGCTGCGCCACTTCTTCTCCAATATCTTTTTTATAGCTTTCAACTACAGCCTTGCCCAACGGGTGCTCCGAACGCAGCTCCGCCGATGCTGTCAGAGCATATATTTCACTTTCTGTGTATTTTTCAGTTATACTTTTTACTGATACAACATTTGGAGTTCCATATGTAAGCGTGCCCGTCTTATCAAAAGTAATTCTGGTTACCGCCGCCAGTCTTTCCAGAGCATCCCCCTCTTTTACCAGGAATCCTCGCTTTGCCGCATTGCCTATTGCCGCCATGATAGCCGTTGGAGTTGCGAGCACGAGCGCACACGGACAGAATACGACCAATATCGTCACGGCGCGTATCAGCTCTCCGCTTACCGCCCAGGTGAGCGCGGCGGCACTGAGTGCAATTACAACTATCCATGTCGCCCACTTATCGGCGATCCCAACAATTTTTGCCTTACCTGCGTCGGCTGATTTCACAAGCCGTATCATCCGTTGAAGCGAGCTGTCCTCACCTACTCTTGTGGCTCTTATATCGCATGTACCGAATTGATTGACCGATCCGCTTAACACTTCGTCGTCCACCGTCTTGTCAACCGGAAGCGATTCGCCAGTCATTACAGACTGGTCAACAGATGTTTCACCTGAGATTATTACACCGTCTACCGGCACTGTCTCACCGGGCAATACACGTACAATGTCGTCGATTTCGATTTTCTCCACCTCGACAATGCGTTCTTCACCGTCAGAAATGATACGCGCTGTCTGAGGCTTAAGGCACACT
>CALXAZ010000061.1 GCA_944386395.1 uncultured Clostridia bacterium | reverse complement strand
CCTTCTATTTTGATCTGGATTCCGAGGGCAAGTACCGCATTTACGAGGGGCGCATCGTTCAGGCCCGCGTCATTGCGGTAGCGGAGAAGGTCGTTCGTGTAGAGGTGTTCGGCGTCGAGACGTCGATTCTGGCCCGCGATTTGGCATGGGACTGGATCGGCGACGCCCATGAGCGTTTCTCCGTAGGCGACGAAGTGCTGGTCCGCATCCTCGGTGTGCGGCGCAACAGTTTGGAGGATCTTGGCATCCGTGCCGACATCAAAAGCACATCGGAGAACACGGACCGGGACAACCTGCAGAAATGCCGTATCCAGGGCAAATACGCCGGGAAAGTGACCGATGTACACAAGGGCGTGGTCTATGTCCGGCTTGCCAATGGTGTCAACGCGGTGGCCCACTCCTGCTATGACTACCGGACGCCCGGGAAAAAGGATGATGTATCCTTTGCCGTCACCCATTTGGATGTGGAGCGGGGCATCGCCTTGGGCATCATCACGCGGATCATCCGGCAGAATCTGTGATAGTATAATATAAAACCCCCGCTCCAGTATCGCACTCGGTTGTGTGTCTTACTGGAGCGGGGTTTTAAAATGAAATCATATAGCCCGCAGCATTGCGCAAGATTCAAAATATAGTTGTAGTGGCACAGGCCATTAAAAATATTTCGTAAAATAGATAAATTCAGTTTACCAAAGCTATATTAGCTTTATGGAAGTCAACAGCTGTTGCCTTTGGAGTAGGATTACTGGGAGAGGTATTCGCAATCGTAGACGCCGGATTGCCAATCGTAATCGTAGTCAGCAGGAATTTCGACCTTATTGTTGTCCCACGGCTCAAAGTTTTGGTACTCTTGATAGTATGGGAAAACAATATTGGTGCTGTAGAAGTATTCCAGTTTAACTTTTCCGTTGCTACTGTTTTCAATAGCATCATTCAAATCCCAAGTTTCGAGGTTTTGGAATACAAACAATGTAGCGGCAACAGACGTACCAATGAGAAATGCCACGGCGGACTCAGGAACAGAAAGAGCTGCTGCAATTTTTGCAGCGACCGATTTTGTGATAAGGCTTACACCTTGTCCAATCAGTTCATCTACAAGGAAGGTAACGAAAGTAGGGCTGTTCATACCCTTTTGATAAAATTCTACTTGTTTATTTCCCATATAAATGACTTTTGTAAAGATTACATTGGAAATCGGGCTTAGGCTGCCAGTATAGTCCAGTGTTAGAGTGCCGCCGGAATAGCTTGTGATGGTTGTCGCAGCAGCAAGAGGAGCGCTTTCCAAAATGGCGTGATAGCTTTTCATTAAGGCATCGACTTCACGCATGGTAGTTGCGTTCGCAATTTTTGAGGTAATATTTTGAAGCTGCTGAATTTCGTCATTGTTCAGACCGAGGTCTGCCAATTCTTGATTATAGGTTTCCAGATCGGCAGCAGAAAAAGAAATTTCGGTAGCAGGTGATTCGGCTGCAAAGGCACTAAAGGGCATAAGATTGAAGCATAGGATAGCAGCCATAAAGGCTGATATGAGTTTGCTGGTTTTCTTCATGGTATGTAGCCTCCTTCATACTTTTTGAAAATGAGTAGATATAGGGAGTATTCCAATGAAAAGGAATAGGCACAGTAAAAGAAAGAGTGTAACGACAAAAATTGTATAGGCAAGTGGCTTTGAGGATAGTGTATTAGTCAAAAAATTTAGATATTTTGTGAAAATATACATTTCACTGGCAAAGAATAGAATGAATATTGGGTGATGCTGAAAGGAAAAAATAGCACACCCAAGAATGTATTGAACAACTAAAAAAACGATTGTATTTATTGACAGAGTTATCCATTTAGAAAAGAAATTTTTATTCATTCAATCTTGCCTCCTTTCACCTTTCTTAGACTATGTAATAAACCATTGGAACCATCTCCCTTAGACGGAAATAGGTGAGAAAACTACTGCTCAATTTCCTGGCCCATCGGAATCACCTCTTTCTTGTAAAATCCGTAATTCAAGCATACTAAATCACAGAAGGTCATTGAAGACTTGTATTTTAACAAGTGGTTTCCTTCATTTGCTTATATCTTTTAAACGAATGAAAATGGTCATTTTGGACAGTTACCTGAAAATCTTTTGAATTATTTTTGCGGATGCCTATAACACGCTTGATCCCACACCTGGGGGGGCTACCACCTTGCCAACAGCGGGGGGCTATTTCTTATTAGATATTTTTACAGCATCGCCTTGGGCATCATCACGCGGATTGTCCGGCAGAACCTGTGATAGTATAACGTAAAGCCCCCGCTCCAGCGGCACTTACCTATGCCTTACTGGAGCGGGGGCTTTGTTATTTTAGGTCCGCTCATCTATTTACTTAGTTCATTGCGCTTCAAGCTAACTACACATCCGTCAGAGTCATACTCAAGGATTATCTGGTAAAAAATTTTTGTAGTGTCCAAATCTTGAAATATACTTCGTTATTAAGTATAGGGGATAAGTTTAAGGGAATATAGTCATCCTGACCTATCGTAGATAGCGTTTCCGTTAATCTGGTAGAGCTGAAGTGGACGCAGCTACCGCAGTTGGTGGATCAGGGACAGCCCAAGAGCAGGTGAAACCCTTTTAGGAGAACGTAGTAATAAAACGTATGAAATGAAAAACAATCGCACCGCTTTGCTATAATCCGGATTGAATATGACGAGGGCTGGTACCTGCTTGGATTACTGAAGTATTAAGAAGCTGCTTTAGTTCAAGGAAAAGAGGGGGATTTTTCTATGACGAAAAAAATCTTTTTGAAATTGGCTATTGTGAGTATTTTGGTCTTTGTATTGATTTGGGCTATTTCCGTGGTTTGTAGTGAAAACAAAAACTGCGCTACTATTGAACTAAGGCAGCAGTATCTTAATGAACTGGTTAATTTAAGAGATGTGAATATTGATACTGAAATTAAAATCGATGATTATATTATTAGTGGATACACTGGTGCAAACGGCATGTATGGAATGGCTGTTTTTGAGCCGATAGGCAGTGGTGAATACAAGTTTCAAAGTAATGCAAATAAGGACGGGAGCGAAAGTCTTATTTCAACGGTTTCCATTCATGGTGTGAATTATAATTTGTTTTGGATAAATAAGGGAAATTTAGATTTTGCTCAGGTCACTTACTCTACATCTGATGGGATCGAGGAATACAAACTTGACATAGAAAACAATGAGATTTTGTATATGCAGGCGCCAGATAAGCAATATGAAGTGTCAGTGGTATTTGTAGCCCAAAGTGGAGAACAATATCGCTAAAAAAGGGGCTGTTGCCCCTTTGCAACAGCCCCTTTTTTAGCTTTATCGGTCGTTCACCCAGATCTGAATAACACCAGTAGACTGGTTAATGCTCTGGGCAACATTGACGGTTGCATCCACAGTATGGCTCAGTTCGACAACAAAATCCCCATGGCTATTAGTGGCACGGATACCCGGCTTGGTAGTAAATTCGGGTTCGTTGCCGAAATTGTCGATGAAAGCCCAGCGACCATATTCGCCGCTCATGCTACTTAGGTTCTCAACGCTAAATCCGTCGATGTTAAATGTGTAAGAAAAGCTCGGCACACCAGCTCCATCAAGACCAACTGTAATATCCCCGCCAGAAGTGGACTCGGATGGGCCGTAAGCAATAAGATGCTCATTAGGCTGGTCAACGCTCAGTCTGGTGTACTGATTATTCAAACGCATAGCGTCCACTTTTTCCAGCTGGGAGAAAGTCGTAACATCCCAAACGGAACATGCCACGCCGTCAACCGTCGAATTACTCGATTTTCTGTCGCAGGTCACAGCTGTGGTGAGGGATGCCATGGTCTTTCCGTTTGCAGGAAAGGTCCATTGATAATGCTTGATTGTGGACATTGGGGAAACTGACGGAAGCTCAGAAAGGGAAAGTTCGCTTTCATAGTCAGCAACTATATCTGACAACTGGGCTTCACTCATGGAACCCCCAGAGGTAAAATGAGCAGTTTCGATGATCTTTCCATCCACAGGAATGTAGGTTACGGCAACCAGACTATTCCCGTCGTTCTTGCCCTCAGCGAAATAGTCAGAGATCATCAAGTTGCCGTTGTTGTGGATAATCACTTTATCGTTAGAGTTGCTAAGTGTAGCAGGCGTAGCGGATCTCTGGGAGAAAGAACTTTGGACGATTTCTTGGTACCCATCGAAAGTGCCGTCAGCTGCTTGTTCTTCGGCGGCAAAAGCGGTAGTGCACATGGTAAAAACCATAGCAAGTGAGAGAATCGCAGACAGCATCTTTTTCATAATGGAACTCCTTTCCTACATCTGATTTCGGGAATAATAATTTTTCTTAAACCTACCGAGCATCCTATTTTCACCTTGCTTTTTAGTTTGTGGGCCAAGCCCATAGTATTGTATAGACTTTGCCCATATTGAATTAAACCATTTCAAGTTCACCTCCACTCCGTTTGTCACCGTTGCTTTGTCATCAAAGCCTAGGGCCCAATTTGCTTATTTGTATGTTTTTTCAATAGAAAAGCGTGGTAGCGTCTCGCCCGCAAGAGTAACATCAACTGTTAATTGATAGGTTTGTCCTCTTGATACCGTTGCTGTGCCACTGAAGGCAAGATCCCCAACAGAAGATTCCTCCCAAGTTTTGATACACCGACTTCCTTGCCACAATTTTATTACCGCATCAATGTCATCAGTCATTTGCTCTGCGTAAATATATACCGTACAGGTGGCGGTTGTTCCGCTAAAAGAAATTCCGGGGACAATCGGTGCTACTCGTGGTGAAGCAGCATAGGCAGTGGAGGAAAATATCATGAGAAAGACAACTAGGATTGGAAGAATTCGTTTTTTCACAGAGATGACCTCCTTCATTCGTTTATACCCTGTAAACGAATGAAGGAGGTCATTTTGGACAGCTGCTTAGAAATTTTTTTGATTATTTTTTTGGATGCCTTCGGCCACTTTTATTATTGTGTCTTTAGGCAAAGATGCCGTAATGCAAAAGCACATATTTTCTTCCTCTGATACCCAAACCAACCCATTAGGAGATGTTTCCTGGCTGGCTTGATAAAAGTCTGCGTTTATGTTTCCAATTTGAACTGATTGTACCTCTGTGTAGTCCGCCGCCATAAACAAACTTGTGGCATCATTTCCTTCCAAATAGGAAAAAAGTATGCGCTGCCCAGAATCATTAGCATAAGTGAGATATGTGCTATTACTAAGGTCCTGTTCTTTTTGGAAAGAAAAACCTTCAGGCAGCCATGTTAGCTCATACTCTACAATAGTGTTTTCTTGCGGCGCTTCGCCAATAAATCTGTACTCAACAAATGCCGCGTACTGCTCTCGCACCCATGCGAAAAAAGCAGCTCTCGCTTCTGCATCCACTGTCAGCCATGTGCCGCTGGCGAGAGCTACCGTAAGCACAAAGCAGGCTGCATATTTGGGCAGTTTATAGATTACAGGGTGTTTTGCTTTGCGAAAGGTGCGGCGCATCTTTTTTTGAAACGATGGGGAAAACTCATGCTCACATTCTGCTGGAGCGGGGAGCGAATCCCGAATTGCCTGATCCGCTTCAGCCGCCGCCTTTTTCAGCATTTCCTCGCTTATCACAGGATTCCCGCCTCCTCACATAGTTTTTTCAATTTGTTTTTGGCTCGTTGATCCAGTTTAATTGCAGCCGACAACGACAGTCCCTGCATCTGTGCAATTTCCCTGACAGTGTACCCATGATGATAGCGCAGCAAAATCATTTCACGATACCTGGCGGGCAATTTCAAGATACATTTTGTCAAATCGTTGTCCCCTTCATAATGAGCATTTGTGCCTTGAATTTCCTCGATCAGTTCAACAGAGGGGTGCTTTTGCAATCTTCTGTACTGATCTATTGCTTGGT